>NZ_RQVA01000006.1:0-119220 GCF_003992255.1 Veillonella sp. CHU110
GGTTTAGCAACTTTCATTATAACAGAGAGCCTTCTTATTTTTTTATTTTTTTGTCACAAATGTATTATACCCTTACACGTTGCCATTCAGAGTAACTATATCACTGACTTTCGATTATAACTTGTCACATCAGTGCCAAGTTTTTCATACAATTCTTTTTCAGTAATCTTTCGGTTCCTAAGCGCTTGTAACTCTTTTTTTGTAATACCAATCAGTGCAATGAAGTCCACACGACCATAGGGTGTTTCAAGAGATTGTAAGTCTTTATCTGGAACTGTAATAAATGCAACAATGTTAGATGTACCTGCAATATCTATACCGACATTTTTCTTTGAGTACATACCTTCCACTAAATAAGTATCTTCATAAGGCTTTACTATACTATTTTCTTGTATAATATATTTTGCAAACTTCTGCAAAAGCAAAGCTATATTAAGCAGTTCTTTTTGTTCCTCAGCTTGATCTTTATATTCTCTTTTCTTTAATTTGAAGGTCAATTCCATACCAAATCCACTTTTTGTTTGGTCTTTACTCTCTTTATCATGCAATTCTGTTAATCCATATGTAATGAAGTGAAAATAATCTTCTTCTTTATGTATACTAATTTTCTCTAAAGGTTCTGTTCCGCCAGATTCCCATGGTACTTTCGGTGTGTAGTATCTTACACTCCACACAGAGGGGTGTATACGTTTTACTTCATTTTCTATAGCATCCATCCCATAGCGGTGCGTTTCTATAGCAGGAGAAGACTCATTGGACTCACTGGCTTTTTTAGGTGCAATATTAGCAAATTTACTGTTTGGTTTATCCAAATTAAAATCGTACCAAGGGTACCTTATATCATAAGGAATTGTAGTACCAGCATAGTAACTTATTCCTTCCTCCATATTACTAGTTCCAGTGATACCCGTCACCTCATTATCTGCTACACCATTCATAGCAAGAGCTCCAAAGAAGATTTGTCCTATCACAGCTATTAATAGTAACACCTTTTTACATACTTTCATTGTATCTCCTTTTTCTATACTGACAAAAAATCAGATATATATATTATATCAAACCATTATCTCATTTCCCATGATATCTTTTAATCCTACTATTCGTTGTATCAATAGTTCTTCCATGACTTTCATAATGACATAGAGAAAAGCAGTCCCATAGGAACTGCCTTTCATGAATAACTATTCTATTGTATCGTATCAATTATTTAGAACATGCATCTAACAGGTACGCAATGCCAATGAAAGGTATACCAGCACGCTCTCCTAAACCAATTTCACATGTGGAGCTAGAACTTACTCCTAGAGTTGCTCCGTATTCTTTTACTTCATCCCCTAAATCACGTGTAGCGGAATGGTTCAATTCCGGTGTAAAGAAACCTTTTTGCCCTGCAAAGCCACAGCATGCAAAGGATTTAATATTGAATACTTGATCTGTACATGCACGAGCAATGAGTTCAATGTATTTTTCTTTACCTACTTTTTTAATTTTACATTGTTTGTGAACAATGACACGTTCTTTACATTTCACAATGTCTAATCGTGGCACAATATGTGTATATAAGAATTCAGAAACATCCAAAATTGTTACCGATTTAATATGTTTTAAGGCATGTGAGAAACAAGCAGAATGATCAATAACCACTGGATACACACCACCACAGCTTGCTTCTAACAAAGCATTCTCTAAATCACGCAATGCGCGTTTATCAATATCTTCATAATTTTCAAAGCTTAATCCACAGCATAAGTTTTCAATATGAGGTGGATAAATGACATTGTAATTAGCCTTTTTACATAAGTTTTCCATAACTTGTTGTAAACTACGAGTATCTTTTTGACCTTGATTTGGTTTAAATGCTCGGTTAGCACATGTACTGAAGTAAACTACATTATCATTACCTACTGTATTACGTTGATTTTTTAATGTATGACGATTAGCTTTTGGCAATGTAGTAGGTGCATATGGAGTAATTCCAGTTAATTCATGAGCTCCTTTAGTAATCTTAGAAATTAATTTTTGAGTCAGAACTTTACCAGCTGCACCACCTAATGTAACCCCCATACGAGCTGCTGCCAAAGTTGCTGGGAAGTTATCATAAATGGCTTCTGCAATACCATGACCTTTTGCAGTCACTTTACGAACAGATAAAGCAATTTGTGCTGTATCAATACCTAGTGGACATAACATAGAACACATAGAACATGCCGCACATGTATCGACACCATAATATTGATAACCTTCTGCCAATGCATCTGCTTCTGCATGTTTACCTTCTTGACGCAAACGAGTTTCTTCACGAACTAATGAGATACGTTGACGAGGGGTCAATGTAATATTTTTAGATGGACAGTTTTTCTCACAGAATCCACATTCAATACACATATTGAACAATGGATCGATAGCTACCATCGCTTTTAGGTTCTTTTTATATACATCTGGGTCATCTGTAATGATAACATCAGGGTTGATTAAATAATTAGGGTCAAATAATTCTTTGATGCGGCGATTTACTTGGTATGCTTTCACACCCCACTCTAATTCTACGAATGGAGCCACCATACGACCAGTACCGTGTTCCGCTTTGATACTACCTTCAAGGGCTGCCACGCGTTCAGCCATTTCTTTCACTAGTCCACTGAAATTATCTCGTTCTCTAGGATCGTTCAAATCTGGAGTGATGATAAAGTGTACGTTACCACTTAACGCATGACCGAAGATGATACCATTATCCATAAAGTCATAGGTATGGAACAATTCAGTGATCATTTCAATACCTTTTACGAAGTCTTCGATTTTAAAGCATACGTCTTCGGTAATAACTGTAGAGCCCGATTTACGTTGGCCAGCGGCGATTGGTAACAAGCCTTTACGGATATACCACCAAGAATTATATTCTGCTGGATCTGTGGAATACAAGCTCGGAATAATAGTTGGAATATCTTTTAATTGATTTTTAATATATTCTACTTGTTCAGCTAATTCTTGTTCATTATTACTTTCAGATTGGAACAAAATACAGCTAGTTCCCTCAGGTACCCCACGTACGAAATCAGGCACTTGCTCAAGGTTTTGTACACTCTTCAAGCTAAGGTAATCCATCATTTCCGCAGATACAACGTATTTACGACCCATGTTAGCTAAGGTAACAACCGCACGAGATGCATCGGATAATTCTTTGTAGAATACAAGACCGCAGGCTTTGAATTTTTTGTCTTCTACTGTGTTATACACCACTTCGGATACAAAGCCTAATGTACCTTCAGAACCGATGAAGATGTGGTTTAAAATATCTACGATATCTTCAAAGTCAACTAAGGTATTAATGGAATAGCCTGTTGTATTTTTAATTTTAAATTTGCGTTGGATTAATTCCACTAATTCAGGGTCATCAAAAATCCATTGGCGAAGATCTAATAAACCTTTCACAAGATCTGCACGAGATGTTAAGAAGGATTTCACACTAGCTGGGTCGCTGGTATCTAAAATAGTGCCATCCACTAGTACCACACGAACAGATTTCACTGTTTGATAAGAGTTTTCTACGGTACCACAGCACATACCAGAGGAATTATTGTTGAAAATACCACCTACTAATGCACTGGCAATAGTAGCTGGATCGGGACCAATTTTACGACCGTAAGGAAGTAATTTTTCATTTGCATCAGAGCCAATAACACCGCAGTCACAGCGCAACGCTTTGCCACCATCAAGAACTTCCATCTGTTTAAATCCATCGTTTGCAACAATTAATACATTATCACTGGATGCTTGACCAGATAAAGAAGTTCCTGCTGCTCTAAATGTAACTGGTGTACCATATCGATTCGCCAATTCTAATAAACGAACCACTTCTGCTTCATTGTTTGCTTTCACCACAACTTCTGGCACATAGGAATAACAAGACGCATCGACACCATAGGCATAGCGGTGTAAGAAGTCTGTAAATACTCTGTCAGGACAAATCGTAGCTGCCTCAGTAGCAAATGAGGAAAAATCGTAACGTAACGGTGCTTTCATAATAGGACCTCCTAGCATTACTGCATGTATCAATCTTCACAATATTGAACCACTTGTTCAAAAAATCATAGAACACTATGTTATATCTATAGCTTATCATATATTTAATACTAAGTAAAATCTTTAATAATTTTTTATAATTATTGCTATTACCAAAAATCATAATAAATTTACAAAATTATTTTTTTCTTATATAATAGATAAGGAAATGAAAGTAGGTGACAAAATGCACGTATTAGGGGAACATGTATTAATCGATTTATATTCATGCATTGACGAAAAAATAGAATCTCCCGCTATTTTACAAGAAGCCATTGTGAATGCCCTGGCTATTACAAATCAAAGAGTAGAAGAAATTAACTGCCAAATTTTAGATGACGAAATTTTCTTAGTTGCAGTATCTCACCACTGCCATGTCATTCTTCATGCCTATCCACAAATTGGTTATGTAGCAGCAGATATTTATACATTTGAACGATCTGTAGAAACAAAAGTTATTATGAAAGAACTACAACGCTCTGTAGGATCTGAAAAAGTAAAAGCTACTAGTATTCGTCGTGGTGACTTTGGCAATGAACGAGATATGAAACCTCGTAAACAATCTTCATTAACTACTATGGGGCGAGTAACACGTACTCGAACTCGCTTGACAAAAACAGGTAAGAACATCACTAGCAAAGGAGTAAATGCTCTAAAAAAAGTGATGGGTACAAAAAAATAATATCGAACATAGAAACGGCTAGTTACTCATGGAAACTAGCCGTTATTTTGTTCGGTATTATAAAATTGATAGATAAAAGGCTGAGTCTAAATATATTCTATCTAGATTCAGCCTTATAATATGTGATTAGACTATTCAATTATAGCTGCAATGATAAGTGTCTACCACTTGGCTCATAGGCAGTAATAGTAACACCGGCAGTTTGAAATAACCGTTTTGATGCTTGCACTTCCCGAGTATCCTTGTAATCATCGCGCCAATAAATGACTTCTTTAATACCACTTTGAATGATAGCTTTTGCACATTCATTACAAGGGAACAAGGTGACATAGATTTTGCTGCCTTCTAAAGAACCGCCTCGATAATTTAAAATCGCATTCAGTTCACTATGAACAATATAAAAGTATTTATTGTCTTCTTCACGATTACGATTCCAAGAAAACTCATCATCATCACAACCTAAAGGCATACCGTTGTAACCGATAGATAAAATTTTATTATCATCGCTAACAATACAAGCCCCAACTTGTGTATTGGGATCTTTGGAACGCTGCCCTGCAAGCATAGCAACGCCCATAAAGTATTCATCCCAACTAATATAGTCCTTGCGCTTTTCCATGGGGAACCTCGACTTATTTTACGACAATATTAATTAATTTTTTAGGTACTACAATGACTTTTACAACAGTTTTACCTTCTGTAAATTCTTGTACACGTGGTAATGCTTTCGCTGCTGCTTCTAATTCTTCTTTAGATACAGATACTGATACAGTCAATTTATCACGCACTTTACCATTCACTTGGACAGCGACTTCTACTTCATCTACTACAAGTGCAGATTCTTCATAAGTAGGCCAAGAAGCCGCATGAACAGAACCTTCAAATCCACATTCATGCCAAATTTCTTCTGTAATATGTGGTACAAATGGCGCTAACAATAATGTTAATTTTTCAACTAATTCTTTTGCTAAATCGCTTTGTACTGTGTCATGACTATCTTTAAATTGGTACATAGCATTTACCAACTCCATAACAGTGCTGATGGCTGTATTAAAATTGAATTTACCATCTAAGTCTTCTGTTACTTTTTTGATAGCACGATGTAATTCACGGCGTAATGCTGTTTCGTCTTTGGATAAGCTATCATGATGACCAGCCGCACCTAATTGTTGATATGTATCGATGATACGCCATACACGACCTAAGAAACGATAGGAACCTTCTACGCCTTGGTCACTCCAATCAAGGTCACGATCTACTGGTGCTGCGAATAAAATAAATAAACGAGCTGTATCGGCACCATATTTCGCAATGATTTCTTCTGGAGATACTACATTGCCTTTAGATTTAGACATCTTAGAGCCTTCTTTTAACACCATGCCTTGTGTTAATAAAGCTTTGAATGGTTCGTCCACTTCTACTAAACCAATGTCATGTAATACTTTGACAAAGAAACGAGCATATAATAAATGCAAGATAGCGTGTTCAATACCACCAATATATTGGTCAACATTCATCCAATATTTAGCAATTTCTTTATTGAATACTTCTTTATCATTACGTGCATCTGCATAGCGTAAGAAATACCAAGAAGAATCAATAAATGTATCCATTGTATCAATTTCACGACGAGCAGGACCTCCACAACATGGGCAGGTAGTATGTAAGAAACTTTCCGATGTTGCCAATGGAGAAATAGCACCACCATCAAAGGATACGTCTTCTGGAAGTTTTACTGGCAATTGATCTTCTGGGACTAATTGTTCTCCACATTTGTCACAATATACCACAGGAATTGGACAACCCCAATAACGTTGGCGAGAAATCAACCAATCACGCAGGCGGAAGTTTACAGTTTTACGACCTGTGCCCTGTTCAGTGAAATAATCACCTAATGCTTGACGAGCTTCTTCAGAAGTTTTACCACTGAAGTCACCAGAGTTCACCAATACACCATCTTCTGTAAATGCTGTATCTAAAGAGGCAAAATCTAAATCTTGAGCACTGTTTTGTATCACCCAATTGATCGGTAAGTCATATTTTTTTGCAAAGGCATAGTCTCTTTCATCATGTGCAGGAACACCCATGACAGCACCTGTGCCATAATCTGCTAATACATAGTTAGCAATCCAAATTGGCACTTCTTTGCCAGTGATAGGATGTGTCGCATAAGAGCCTGTGAACATACCTACTTTTTCAGCTTCTGTAGATGTACGCTCAATATCACTTTGATTGCGCAATGTTTCAATAAACGATTCTAACTCTGCTTTATTAGCAGCATCCTGGATCAATTCTTTTACATATGGATGCTCAGGTGCCAACACCACATAGGATACACCAAATAAAGTATCTACTCGCGTTGTGTACACTTCAAATGATTTATCAATTTTAGGCACATGGAATGCAAATTGCGTACCTTCACTACGACCAATCCAGTTGCGTTGCATTGCTTTTACGCGATCTGGCCATTGGTCTAATGTGTCTAAATCTTCTAGCAAACGATCTGCATAATCAGTGATTTTTAAGAACCATTGTTTCAAGTCCTTTTTCACCACATCATTATCACAGCGCCAGCATTTACCATCGATAACTTGTTCATTCGCTAATACTGTATGATCGTGTTCACACCAGTTTACTTTGGCTTCTTTTTTATAGGCTAACCCTTGTTTATAAAATTGTTGGAATAACCATTGTGTCCAGCGATAGTAATCTTCTTTACACGTCGCAACTTCACGGCCCCAATCATAAGATAAACCCAATTCTTTTTGTTGACGTGTCATGTTGGCAATATTATCTAATGTCCAATCTTTTGGAGATACACCATGTTTAATCGCTGCATTTTCCGCAGGCATACCAAATGCATCCCATCCCATTGGATGTAATACATTAAAACCACGCATTTTTTTGAAACGCGCTACCACATCACCAATCGAATAATTACGCACATGTCCCATATGTAAATTGCCAGATGGATAAGGGAACATCTCTAACACATAGTATTTTTCTTTACTAGGATCATATTCCGTTTTAAAAACACCTGATTCTTCCCAATATGTTTGCCATTTCTTTTCAATATCTTGTGCCACGTATTTCTCGTACATGCTATGCCTCCTCATTCGTATGATTTATTACATTTAAGTATACTCCAATTATCGCCTAATATGCAAAGACTTTTTATAAGCCACAGCTTATTTCCTTTTAAATGTTAATACTACTTCTTTACCATCTTTTACAATCGTCGTAGAACGTGTTCCTGTGCTATCCTTTACATCTTCTTGCTTATCTTTTTGTTTCTTGTCTTTTTTCTTATCTTTTTTATCTTTCTTACTTTTAGATGCTTTTGTCTTTGTTTCTTGTTTTTCTAGCTTTTCCGAAGTACTAGGTTCAATCTGTTTCACACCATCTTTGTGATACACGCTATCTAACGCATAACTAATAACCGGCCATGCTTCTGGTGATTCAAATCCTTTCCTCCAAGCGGCTACACCAGCTAAATTAAGATCATTCACGATTGACATTTTATAACTTAATGATTGAGGATCTTCAAACCAAATTTTAGTAATTGACCCTTCATATGGTTTTGTTTCATCGTATATACCATATGTCCCATTCATATTAGTGAAAGTTACATAATTAGCTTTTAGACTATCATCCCAACGTATTGCCTCTTTAAAAGTTTCTTCTAATGCTAATGCTTTCGTCATAGCCAAAGTTTTACCTTTAGCTTTTCCTTGCCAAGAACCTTTTACCGGAATCGTCCATTCTCTCATGTAAAATGGCACCCCTAAGATAAGTTTTGAGTTAGGTACTTCCGACAATACTGTTTCTGCATGGTTTCGAACCCATGGATAGGATGCTACTGGCCCTGCCTTATCACTGGATGCCCAAGTTTCATCATAGGCCATGAGTATCACATAATCTACGGAGTCCGCGTAGCTTTTACGATCATAGGACTTAGACCAATTCTCACTGTCTGAATATCCTGTAATATCAATGGATGAATATAAATTATTATTACGTAATCCTTTGGCCAGAAAATCAACAAACTTTGCCATCTGCGCTTTATCTTTATAATGGATATTTTCAAAGTCAAAATTGTACCCATCATATCCATATTCAACAGCATAATTCACAAGCCCTTGCTTATACCGTTCCCATAGAGATTCATTTTTTAATATTTTACTTGTCAAGTCAGGATTAAACTGATTTGTAATTAAGGGCCATACTCGATATCCTTTGTTCGTGTATTCTTTGACATATTCATAGGATAACTTAGAACTTGCTTTTAATCCTTTTAGATCCAATTCAAACCAACTAGGCGAGATAATGGATGTGCCAGACTGTACATACTTATCTTCATACTTAGGTTCAGATACAAAAGGATCAAATACTATCGTAATCGGCAATGTTATCTCTTGTCTTGCAGGAACATGCAACATAGGTCCCTTATATTGTACATCCTTAACATCTGTTCCTACTTGTACAGTTTCGCGTGAAGCTTGTCCGTAAGGAATATGAATCATTGCTTCTACTTGATGATACATTCCAACTATAGTCCAAAGAGATATACTTAATATGACACTTTTTATACACTGTACATGTTTCATAATAGCTCCTATCAGCATACCATTCCGTATGCATCTACACCGTTATTCTTTAACTAATTATAAACTCATTAAATGTATTGGCTTCCATAAATTTGCCGTATTTTGTAATCGTACTCATTTCCTAGCCGTGCAATTAACTCAAACACTTCTGTCTGCTGTAATAAAGACTCCCCTCCTGTAATTGTAACAAGCGGATTCCCTAGGTCTCAAATCCGATCTGCCACAACTTCTACAGACATAGGGGTGTACTCATTCCCTTCATAGCTATAGGGAGTATCACAATAAGAATATCGTAAATTGCATCCATAAAGCCGCAAGTATGTATAATTTCCAAACTGGATAACTAATATATTATACCATAGATAGAAACACTATATCTAAAATATCCACAACTTTATTATAAAACTATCAATATAATCATTATAAACATAGAGTCTTCTATCGTAATTACAGGCATTTTATGATACACTACAATGGTAGGATATATTGTAATACTATGACATGAAATATAAAAGGAGGATGTATGCATCAATATTTATTCTTTATAGGAGAGTTTCCTATTCGCGCCTATGGTCTATTATTGGCATTAGGTATTATTAGTGCTGCCATTGTGGGCTATTTCATCATGAAAAAAGATGGCCGTGGTTGGGAAAAACACATGGTTGACTTTACTATTACTGTTGCTATTGCCGGAATCATTGGTGCTCGCTTATGGGATGTATTCTTCTTCGATTGGGGATACTACCATAATCATATATCAGAAATTCCATATGTATGGCAAGGTGGTATGGCTATCCAAGGTGGAGTTCTATTAGGTGCTATTGCAGGTATCTATTATTTAAAAAAACACAATGTAGATCCTTGGGCATTCGCTGATCTATTTGCTCCAGCACTCATGGTTGGTCAATCTGTTGGGCGTATGGCCAATCTAATGAATGGAGATGCCTTTGGACACCCAACCGGTGGTAATTATGGCATTATTTATCCAGAAACTACTCTAGCCTATCGCACCTATGGAAACCAACCTTTATGGCCAGCAGAAATTTGGGAAGGTCAAATCGACATCATTATATTTGTCATTTTACTATTAGCAAATGTGTTCCCTCATAAAAAAGGTCAAATCTTTTGCTTATATGCCTTCTTATATTCTGGGTTGCGCTTCTTCCTAGAATTCTTACGTGGTGACTATGTAAACTTAACCTTGGGATTTAAATCTGCTCAGGTCACTAGTTTAATTGTAATGGCTATATCATTTGGGATCTGGCTATATCTACACTATAAAGGAACAACAGATACACATGTATTCCCTACAGTGAAAGGCAAAAAACAAAAATAAGAAAAAGAGGAAAGGATGTATATAACAACACCTTTCCTCTTTTTCTTATCTAAGACAATACGTCTTCTGCTATAATTAATGCATCTAATTCTTCTAACGCACGTTGCGCAATCAATGCATTCTTTTCTTTTTTCTTACGTACTTTCGCACCCCAAGGTTCCATAATACCAAAATTTATATTCATAGGTTGGAAATTTGATCCTTCATAGGCACTAATATAGTGGCTTAATCCACCTAATGCTGTTGTTTTAGGGAACGTAACAAACTCTTTTCCACGAAGCATACGAGCTACTTGAATGGCTGCCATCATACCTGCTGCCGCTGATTCTAAATATCCTTCTACGCCTGTCATTTGACCAGCAAAGAACAAACGAGTATCCGACTTCAATTGGAATGCGTGGTTCAGTAATTCAGGAGAATTGATATACGTATTACGATGCATCACGCCATAACGAATGAACTCTGCATTTTCTAGCCCTGGAATCATTTGGAAGACCCTCTTTTGCTCTCCCCATTTTAAATGGGTTTGAAAGCCCACTAAATTATACATAGTAGCTTCCTTATTTTCTTTACGTAATTGTACCACTGCATGCCACTCAATGTTGTTCCGAGGATCTACAAGTCCTACTGGTTTTAATGGTCCATATCGCAATGTATCTACTCCACGGGATGCCATAATTTCAACCGGCATACAGCCTTCAAAATAGATTTCTTTTTCAAAGTCTTTTGGTTGCACCACATCAGCTGTAGTTAAGGCTTCATAAAAAGCATCATATTCTTCCTTTGTCATAGGACAGTTCAGATAGTCTGCATCACCTTTATCATATCGGGATGCAGCAAATACTTTGTCATAATTCAATGACTCAGCTGTAACTATCGGTGCTGCAGCATCATAGAAATAAAAATCCTTTGATCCTGTTAAGGCTTTGATTTTAGCCCCTAAAGCTTCAGATGTTAATGGACCACTGGCAAAGATGACAATCCCTTCTGGTGGAATCTCTGTCACCTCTTCATGAAATACAGTGATCAAAGGATGCTCTTTAATCCGCTTTGTAATTCTTTCACTAAATGCATGACGATCTACCGCTAAAGCACCACCTGCAGGCACTTGCGTTACATCAGCAGATTCCATAATCAAGGAGTCTAGACGACGCATTTCTTCTTTCAAAAGACCCACTGCATTTTCAATCGTATTCGCACGAAGTGAATTAGAACACACTAGCTCTGCAAATTGATCGGTATGATGCGCCGGTGAAGAAACGTTAGGACGCATTTCATATAAATGTACTGGAATCCCTCGTTTAACCAGTTGATAAGCCGCCTCTGATCCAGCAAGGCCAGCTCCAATAATAGTTACATATTCATTCATTCTTTATCTTCTTTCTTTGTTCTAGATTTACGTTTTGGTCTAGTTTCGCAGTCTGCATTAGAACAAAACTGTTTCGTTGTACCATTTTTATAGACTTTTTCAGCCATTAAGCTACCACAAACGGGGCAGGTTGCATTGATTGGTTTATCCCACATCGTAAAGTCACAGTCTGGGTACCCTTCACACCCATAAAACAGACGACCACGTTTTGATTTACGCTCTAAAATCTCATGTTGTTTACACTTAGGGCACATGACGCCTGTGCTAACTGTAATGGATTTAATATTTCGGCAATTAGGATAGTTTGAGCATGCCAAATATTTACCATATGGGCCTAGTTTATATACCATGTCATGGCCACATTTTTCACAAAGAATACCACTTTTTTCTGCCTCAATTTGTATTTTTTCAGCAGACTCAGCCTCATATAACTCTTTTTCAAATCCTTCGTAAAATTTATGAATAACAGCTTCATAAAAATTAGTGCCTTGTGCAATATGGTCTAAATCTTCTTCCATAGAAGCCGTAAATTTTGTATTAATGAACTCTCCAAAATGAGAGGTTAAAAACTCTACCACAGCAAATCCTAACTCTGTAGGTACAAACTGTTTATCCTTACGCTCCACATAATTTCGTTTTAAGATTGTGTCAATTGTGGCTGCATATGTACTTGGACGTCCAATACCTTGTTCCTCCAACACTTTAATAAGGCCCGCCTCTGAATATCGACTTGGTGGTTGTGTAAAATGTTGAAGTCCATCCATAGAAATAGGCTCCACTATGTCTCCCTCTGCAAAATACGGCAACATACGGTCCTCTTCTTTTTTAGTGTCCTCATAGACCTCTGTGAACCCCACAAATAATACACGACTCCCCGTCGTTTTTAATGTATAGTCATCTATTTCAAATTGTACAGTTACCGTTTCACTTTTTTGTGGTGCCATTTGGCTGGCTAAAAAACGATTCCAAATCAATGTATACAGTTTTAGCTCATCACTAGTTAAATAGGTAGCTACCGCTTTTGGTGGTAGTTCTAACATAGTAGGACGAATAGCTTCATGCGCATCTTGTGCATTAGCTTTTGTACCAAAAGTATTCGGTTTTGATGGGTAAAAATCTGGCCCAAATGTTTTGAGAATATAGGATTTAGCTGCCACTTGCATATCCTTTGAAATCCTTGTGGAGTCCGTACGCATATAAGTAATCAATCCCACATGACCATAGCCACCAATTTCTTTACCTTCATACAAATGTTGCGCCGCTGCCATCACACGCTTAGCATTCATATTTAGTTTACGCACACCATCTTGTTGCATCGTGGATGTCGTAAAAGGGGCTGGCGCTTTTCTACTACGCTGACGTGTTTCTATAGTTCGAACAGTCGCCTTTCTATCGCGAATATCTTCTAAAACTGCAGTGCTTTCTTCTTCATTAGAGATACTTAATTTATCTTCCCCTTTGTGCGTCACTACTACATCAAAGGTCTCTTTGGTATTTGTCTTATACTGACCTTCTATGGTCCAATATTCTTCTGGTACAAAGGCCTGTATTTCTCGTTCACGATCACAAATAATCCGCACTGCTACAGATTGTACTCGACCAGCACTAAGACCTTTGCAAATTTTTTTCCACAATAACGGGCTTAATTTATATCCTACGATTCTATCTAACACACGACGCGCTTGTTGTGCATCAACCATATGCATATCAATAGGTCTAGGATGTTCCATTGCCTCTTGAATAGCATGTTTAGTAATCTCATTAAAAGTAACACGACATGGCGTGGTTCCATCCATATTTAAAATATGGGCCAAATGCCACGATATAGCCTCTCCTTCACGGTCAGGGTCAGTGGCCAAGTAGATAGCTTTTGCTTTATCTGCTTCTTTACGCAAGTCTTCGATCACTGCTTTTCTACCTGGTACATTTAAATAGCGTGGTAAGAAGCCATTTCCAATGGAAACACCCATCTGCATCTTCGGTAAATCTCGCAAATGCCCCATACTTGCTTTGACCACATAGTCTTCACCAAGAAATTTTTCAATCGTATTTGACTTCGCAGGTGACTCCACAATGATCAACGTTTTACCTTCATCATTATAAGTTCTTGTAGCCTCCATCGTGATAGGCTCAGGACGCATCACCAAAGGTCTAGGCTCTGGTACTTTTGTACGCTGTTTTGCATCTGTAGTTGTCTCTTTATCTTTTTGTTTCGTTCCCGTCACAAAGGATCTAGTAATGGCCAAGAATCATTTCCTCCTCTAAACTTGAATGACATACCCTTGAGCGGTATGCATAATCAACTTTTTGAGCTCTAATTGTAACAACAAACCATGAAGAGAAGATAAAGTGTACCCTGTGCTTCCTATCAATTCCTCAATCGTGGTGACACCCCTTGGATTCATAGAAGACAATATAACTTGTTCTTCCTCATTCATGTGACATTCTTTGCTACTCTCCATGTTACTATACTTTGTGACCTTTTGCCAACCATATTCATGCATGACTTGTTCAGGATCTGTTAAAACAGTAGCACCTTGCTGGATTAACCAGTGGTTACCATCACAGGTATGCGTCAATACATTTCCTGGTATAGTAAATACATCTCTACCTTCATTAATGGCCATATCTGCGGTAATGAGAGATCCACTGCTTGCCTTTGCTTCCACCACAATAGTGCCTCTTGTCATACCACTAATAATTCGATTACGCAGAGGAAAATGATGCGCCTTAGCTTGTATATGTGGTCCATATTCTGATAATAACAGTCCCTCATTATCTAAAATCTCTAAAAATAACGAGCGATTACTCCTTGGATACACTACATTGAGACCACATCCCATAACAGCCACCGTTGGAGTCTGACCCTGTAATGCGCCTTCGTGACTGGCCCGATCAATCCCCATAGCTCCACCGCTAACAATAATTACACCAAGATTTGATAAGGATCTACCAAAATATCGTGCTACTTGTATACCATAGGTAGAGCATTTTCTAGCCCCTACCATCGCTATAGATCGCTCCATAGATTGTAATACTTCGATATTACCTCTTCCATAAAGCACCATGGGACTATGGTAGATTTCTAACAAAGATGGAGGATACATAGGTGATTCTCTAGTAATAACCTGTATATGATATCGTTCTAAGTCTTCTTCTAATTGTTGTAAATAAGTTTCATCAATCGGCCTATGATTTTCATCGTATAATTCGTAGGTACAACCTAAAGATGGATCAACACTATGATGAATCACATGATGCCATGCTTCTTTTGCACTTTGATAATAGGTTAACAAATGGCCTAAGCTGGCGTTACCCAATCCATTCACATGTTGTAATGCGCTAGCATAGATTTCCTCTTTCATATTACAATCCCTCCTGAACTTGACGATAACTCAAGGCCTCAGCAATATGATGAGGTTCAATGTAATCTGATGTTTCTAAATCAGCAATGGTTCTAGCTACCTTAATGATTCGATCATAACTACGTAGACTTAAATGCAATGTAGTAAATGCGGCGTCTAATAACTCTTTTCCTTTCTCTGAAAGTGCTCCGAATTTTTCTATATCACCATGACTCATATGAGCATTGACCTGGATGTTAGTTCCTTTATAGCGTTTCATTTGAATCTCCCTAGCTCGAATGACACATTCACGAATATATGACGTGGTCATAGTATCTTTAGGCCCATGTATATCTGTTAATGTAGGTCTTTCGATGGGAACGATTAAATCCATCCGATCTAAAATAGGACCCGATAAGGCTCGTTGATAGCGTTGGATCTGTGTGGCCGTACATGTACATTGATGATCTTCATTGGTGCCAAACCAACCACAAGGGCAAGGATTCATAGCCATCACAACAATACAATCACTTGGATAGGTAGTAGCCATGCCGATTCTAGCAATATGAACCTGACGTTCCTCTAAAGGCTGTCGTAGAACTTCTATGACAGGTCGTCGAAATTCAGGTGCTTCATCTAAAAATAGAACTCCCTTATGTGCTAGTGTTATCTCCCCTGGTCGCGGCAATTGACCACCACCAGCCATCGCGACGAGGGTGCTTGTATGATGAGGGCTCCTAAAAGGGCGTTGCTCCATTAAACGACCACGTGTTAATAATCCCATAACACTATAGATTCGACTAACTTCTAACTGCTCTTCTCGAGATAAAGGGGGTAATAAATAGGGTAACCGTTTCGCTAACATCGTTTTTCCAGATCCTGGGGGGCCTGTCATCAATAGATGATGTCCACCCGCTGCTGCAATTGCGAGAGCACGTTTCCCCATCGCCTGCCCTTTTACATCTCGTAAGTCCAATATTTCATCAGCCATTTCTTCTTTATGTAATACATTTTCATCTACTTCTGAAGTAGGGACCATATAAGTTTCTATACTCTCTGGATGTTGCACGATCTCTACAACTTGAGCTAATGTACTCATCCCTAAGACTGGCAATGAAGCGCCAGCTTTTGCTTCATCACGATTCTCTTTTGGAACAATTATATCTTGAACATTAGATATACTCTGCATGGCTTCTACCTTGTGAAATGTAGGATTTGATACACTCATCACCATAGATAACATACCGATTACCGGCTGTAGCGAACCGTCTAATGAAAGCTCCCCTATAAATACATGTTGAGAATCAGCAACAGATCCTCTTTTCTTAGATTTGCCTTCTTCTTGTGCTCTTAAAATGCCCATCGCAATAGCTAAGTCTAAGGAAGATCCATCTTTCCGAATATGAGCAGGCGCTAGATTGACCACAATTCGTTTCATAGGAAACTCAAACCCACCATTCTTTATGGCAGACCGAACTCGCTCTTTTGCTTCTTTTACAGATGTAGCTGGTAGCCCAACAATATCAAAACTAGGTAAGCCTGGGCTAATATCTACTTCAACGGTCACAACATATCCATCTATGCCATTTATACAAACTCCATAGGTTTTTGCATACATGATACTCCTCCTATCTCCTATAGCTTACATCCTTTCATATGCCGTATTTGTAGTTCTCCATCCTGTGGTACATACACCTCTATAACATCAAAACGAATGTATTCATAATGAATGTCACGAGTAGCTAAAAACATAGAAATAACGCTCCGTATATGTTGTTTCTTTTTCCAATTTACAGCCTCACAAGGCATACCATACGTCCTACTTCTTCTTGTTTTCACTTCCACCACAATCAGCCCTGCATCTTGCATAGCAATGATATCAACTTCCCCAAAACGGTATCGTAAGTTTCTCTCCAACACTTGGTAACCATGCTTGTCTAAATACTTTGCCGCTAGCGTTTCCCCATAGCGCCCTAATTCTATATGATTCATAATTACCTCCTTAGTTCTACCTTACTTTCATTTTGAAAGAATGTAAACATCACATACTACACTGTTAAGAGTGTGTAGCACTAAGAGCGTTATAATCTATTGATATATTTAAATATGAGGTTATAAATTGAATGAAAAAATATAATATTCAGGAATAGGCAGCTTTACTTATCGCTAATCAGTTCTTGTTTTGATTATAGGATAAGATTAGGGGTATAGGACAAAAAGGAGTTATAGGGCAAAAAAGAGTTATAGGTCAAAATGAGTGGTAGACTAATCCCAATATTTCTTATGTAATACAAAAAGCACCCTTATAAAGTCGATCTATAAGAATGCTTTGTATATATCTATTTAGTTTTACTCATGTCTATATATCTTCCACTGGTTTACCTGCTACAATGGATTTGATAGGTTCAAAACTATGTCTATGCAAGGGAGTAATCCCTAATTCTTTAATAGCCTGCTTATGCACATCTGTATAATACCCTTTATGGATAGCAAATCCAAATCCTGGATATTCTTCATCCATAGATTCCATGAAGCGGTCCCGTGTTACCTTTGCTATAATGGATGCCGCCGCAATAGACGCACTTTTAGAATCTCCTTTAATCAGAGATTCTACTGGTACCTCTAAATCTGGTAATTTCATGGCATCAGATAGCACAGCTTCTGCTTGTACAGGCAAATTGCGTATAGCTTCGTACATGGCTTGTCGTGTAGCCTCATATATGTTCAGTGTATCGATCTTCTCTGCCTCATAAGACACGCAGTGTACAGCTACTGCTACCTCCATAATTTGATCAAATAAGGCATCACGCTTTTCCGGAGTCAGTTTTTTAGAATCATTTAATCCTACTAGCTTGCAATGAGGCGGCAAAATAACAGCGGCTACTGTGACAGGACCTGCAATAGGACCTCTGCCCACTTCATCTACACCCGCTACTAAGAATTTTCCTTCTTCATAGAAACTATCTTCATAGGCGTACATAGCTTCTAACCGTTGTTGCTCTTCTAGCACTTTTTTTTGCTTTCGCAAATACACACCAGCAGCGTTCTTCACAGATTCACGGGAATCCTCCAATGCCCATTGTACATAGTCAAAGGGACATTCTCCTTGCAATAGGTCTTTAATTTCTTTTACTTTTAAATCGTGAAACTCACTCTTCGTCAACATAGTACGGCTCCTCATCGACGCCATCAAAGGTAATGTATCCCAATTTGTTATTTCTGTAATCCGTCAAAATCACACGGCGCACCTTGTCATAATCCACGACGCCACCGCTTACCAAACAACCACGACGACGACCAATAGCCTCTAACATGGTATCTACGGATGTACGCTCTTCTTCCGTCAATTTATAACGCTCATGCAATAATGTCGGTTCATGCTCTTCTAAATATGCCAACAACTGCTTGATAACAGAATCTAAATCATACACATCGTCGGAAATAGCTCCTGTCATCGCTAACCGAGCTGCTGCTCGTTGGTCTTCAAACTTAGGCCATAATACACCTGGCGTATCTAATAATTCTAGATTTTTACCTACTTTCACCCATTGTTGACCCCGAGTATGACCCGGTTTATTAGCAGTTCTTGTCGCAGCAGAACCAGCCAATTTATTAATTAATGTAGATTTACCTACATTGGGTATCCCTAGAATCATAGTACGTACTGTACGACCTTTGATTCCTTTTTTTAGCCATCTATCGATGATGGGCTGTGCTAAGGATTCTACGGTTTTCACGAGTTGCTTATTTCCTTTGCCATTTTTAGAATCAATAGCAATGGCATGAATACCTTCATTTTTGAAAAATTCAATCCATTCCTTTGTAGCTTTCGGATTTGCCAAATCACATTTATTTAAAATCACTACATGTGGTTTATCCCCGATCAATTCTCGGATCACAGGGTTGGCACTACTGCGAGGAATGCGTGCATCTAGTAATTCGATAACCACATCAACTTTCTTTTTATGTTCCGTAATCATGCGAGTGGCTTTTGCCATATGGCCTGGGAACCACTGCACGACTGGAAAAATTTCTTGACTCATACTTCACCTATTCGTCTATTATTTGTATTATACAATTATTTTAATCAGTCTATTCCCATGCAATTCTTATATCTATCATGGCACTACTATCAAATTACATCATTTCTGTGAAAGTATGTACCTAGCACTATGACAAGATTTGTAATAGACATCAAAATGTATGGTTATTGCAATAGGAAATAAAAAAAGGTTAGCCATAGACTTACGTCTCATGGCTAACCCTTTTAAATTAGCGTTTTTCGCGAATACGAGCAGCTTTACCAGTAAGGCTACGTAAGTAGTACAATTTAGCACGACGAACGATACCGCGACGAGTTACTTCGATTTTTGCTAGACGTGGGCTGTGAAGTGGGAATACACGTTCAACACCAACGCCAGAAGCGATACGACGAACTGTGAAAGTTTCACGAACGGAACCACCTTGACGGTTGATTACCAAACCTTCGAAAACCTGAATACGCTCACGGCTACCTTCCACAACTTTTACGTGTACTTTTACAGTATCACCAGCGCGGAACTCAGGAATGTCAGAGCGAAGCTGTTCTTTTTCTAATACATCAATAATATTCACGATTTTTTCCTCCTATTTTGCAGACGTTCATTACTTACACCTTATAAGCAGAGGACCATCTCAAATTAACAGTATTATTCTATCATAAATGAAAGTTTTTATGCAAGAGGGAAATTATAAAATTTGAAGCACTTAATTCAAATTTGTTTCCATCTACCAATCAACTGGAATTATCACTTTAGTACTTAGGTAAATAAAATCCCCATACATTATTACTAAATTCACCGGCAGCAAATTTATGAAGTTCATCGTTAATATACACAACATAAATAGGAAACCTACAACTCTGATGATATAGCGGATCCGTTACTGATACGTATTCCCCTGTTTCATGCCAGTCATACTCAAAAATATTTGTATCAAACAGAATTGCATTCCCTTCTATACCTGTAATTTCATATTGCCATGTCATTTGTTTGCATTTTTTCAATCTTATTTACTCCTCTTAAAACTGGAATTCGGCAAGATGTTAGCTCTATATTTTAGTTTTTGATCTTTTTTATCATATCTAAATACAATTTCTTGCCACCATCATTATTAGCTAAATCATGTTTTGTTTGTAAAAAAGAAATTACTTCTTTTTTGTATTCTTCAGGGACATTTTGGATATTTTGATTAATAATATGGACCAAATTTTGATGTGCAATTTTTTTTGGTGTCATTTTTTGCATACTCATAAAGTATTTCCATTTATCAGGGTAATATTTAAAATGTTTTAAACGCGGTAAATAGATAGAAACATAGCCTGCAAGTCCTTTTTTATAAGCATTTGATAAAATAAATTTATAAATTTCAGTGCTTTCTTCAAGTTGGTATCTTAGTATCATATTTCCCAAAATAGATATGATATTCAATAGTATTTTTTCATTATCTGAATAATTAAGTGCTATCTGTAAAAGTTCCTCAGCAAATTTGTCATCTTTAAAATACGGAGAATAGTATAATGACATTTCATCTCTAGGTGTTTTTTCAAATAACTTAAGAATATTAACTACTTCTATTTCCGTTTTCATTTTCCAGTTTTTAATCTCTACTTGAAGTAATCGAATATCATTTATTTTTTTCTTGATCTTGAATGGAATATTTTCACTCATGACTCCCTCTTTTAATATTTTACATTTTATTCAAGCTCTTCCTCTGATATTAGCATTCCTATAAATTCTTCAAAATTATTTGCAAGGACTTGAACTTCATAATCATATTCCTGAAAACAAACGGATACTTTGGGTTCTCCATCTTTTCCACATTCACGATAATCTAAATAGATCATGTCATGTCCACCAGATTCTGTATCTGCAATAATAATACCTATATCTCGTGGATATTCCCATTCCTTAAACCAAAATTCATTTCCAAATTTTCCAAATAAAGAGTTGCGCTTCTTACCCCCTATTCCAAAAAATCCAGCAAGCCCAATTGTGTTTACCTCATTTCTTTTAGCATATTCATTAAACCAGTATTCTTTTTTTGGAGCACCACCATTTTGTATTTTCATAAGTTGAATATAAGACTGAGGCAATTTGAGCCCTAATTTATTTTCATAAAATGCTATTATTTCATCAGTTAATGGTTCTTCTACATAGTTTTCGGTATAGTATTCATGACTATTCCAAAAATCCTTTAAATCACTATTTTCAAACATTGTTAGTCCCTCTTCTTCCATGCTCTCCCTCCGTTGCTTAATACATATATACCTATCCAACAATAGTTGCTTCTTTGACGATCAGATTGTCAAAATCCATGGTAATTATTTTTTCGGTCATGTCCATGTGCTTCAACCGTATAACCACTTACTGACATGGTTGTTCCCTCCCTACACAAATTTTTCTAAATGTACAGTTAATAGATTGACACTAATACGGCTCTTTCTTGCTCTGCCATTTTCTCATAAAATTTTTTCAAACTTTCAAATGAGGTTCTTACATCATCTTTAATTTCATCAGCTTCTTCTTCGTATTCCCAAATATCAGGGTAAATATCATTTTGGCGAAACGCACTCAGATCAAATTTATCAATATATGTTTTAAAATCAAGCTTTTGTAACGCTTTTGCTATTTCTTTCACTCTATCACTTTTCGTTCCAGATATAAATTCTTCGATTTCTTCCCCAGAAATATTAAACTGCCCTACAATCGCTTCGCTGATTAAATTATCTTTAATCGGTTCGAGGGCAGATTTTCCTGTCAACAAAAAATGAAGTGCATCCCACATTTTATCTATATCACAAATTTCTAAGTTCTCTTCATCTTGTGCTTCTTCCACATCATCAAGACACATAAATTTTTCTAATTCAATGTCAGTAGTTGACTGATAATTTGCAATCATTCCCATTTGTTTTTCCTCCATATTTTACCGTATTGTTCTTTACTTCCGCACCCGCTGTAGGTTGGATTTTATAGATTGCCGTTGACTGGCTTTGCTATCTGGCTGATAAAATGGTATTCATAGCGCAAATACGCCAAATATCATTTACATGTTCAAACTCAATTTTCAAATCTTGCTGAAAATGAGCAAGTACTGTTTGATTATCCCATTCATATTTCGTATTGTTCCACGAGAGAAATCCCTCCACAAAAATTTTGTGATCAATATTAAATTGTTGAATACATTGCGTCGTTATAGATACGAATTTTTGAACATCGACGGAAGCAAACACACTATCAGGAACATCTGAAAATGCAACAAAAATTGCTCCACCAGAATGTGGGCCTCTATAATAACAATACTTATCAGCCAAGCCACAAGTTACTATAGACAGGTTATGTCCGTTGAATGTATCGTCTAATGTAAATTTTGCTGTCGTTAGCGGATCTAAATTCCAGCATTCCCCAACTACTTTTGCGTGTGTGGCTACCTGAATAATTTTCTCGGAAAATCCATTGATATTTTCCCACCCCCACATCCATGTGTTACTTAATGTTGCCTCGCTTCCGATAAATTGAAGCGGATACTTTTGATTTCCAAAAACTATTACGCCCTCTGAAAAATCAACACTCCAGTCCTGCCCCTTTACCACCTGTTCACTACAAGCAGTCTGTATTGCTATCATTTTACCTAAGCAAGCTGAAAACACTTGAAACCAGTTTCCTGTATCAATATTGAGATACTCAATCCAAATATTTTTTCTTTTATCCTGTTTTCTGTCTTTTCCCCAAAATCTCATCTGTATTCCCTCCATATTTTAATGTATTGTTCTTTACTTCCTCCCCCTTTATGGGTTTGGATTTTTCAGCAAGTCCGACTTCTGTCCAATCTTTTTCAGCCACTTCTTTTCTTCCTCGGACAGCTTCTTCAAATTCAAAAATCCATCATGTTATTTTTCATCTCATTTTGTACAAGTTCCCGTATTTCTTTATTTTTCATCAAGTCCTCTAAATTTAAATTTACAAAATTATATTTCTATAATAATTGTGTAAATTAAATTAGAAATGCTTAATGCACATAACTACTCTATTCTAGTTCCATCTGGTAATATAATATCGCCTTTTTCTCCACTCACATCAAAAAATCCCACATTATGTTTTTTAGCTAAATCTCGCATAAGTTCATAGGCTTCATCTGCCACAGACCAAGGAAAAGCTACATAAATCACATCATATCCGATACAATAATCAGCCATGGGCATTTCCATTTTTGTAGCTTCATCTTCAGCAAGATTATCAAAATTTGGTGCATACTCTCCATTCATAGGTATGAATGTATCTTTCATTTCCATAAACCAATTTTGCAAATTAGGAGAAGATACTCCTATTGTTTCATAATCGTGTTCTTCTTCCCATTCTGTTTGCTTATCATACCAAACCATAAATTCTTTTTTTGTATTAGGTGCTTTTGTTTTTTCAAAAACCATTAAATCATAACTCATACTTAGTTTCTCCTGTTTCTTAGTTTGCTACTTTACCGCCTCGGTATGCGTGTAAGATGTGATGAAAGTTCTTTCAATGCCTGTCTATAAACACCGGGATTTATGTGTCAAGTCTATATATTATTTCTCCTGTATTATATATGTTAAGGATTCCACTTACTGGCTCTTTGTCTTCCTGCCGAATCCACCCCGAATATATCGTAGAACATTCGCTATATCCTTCAGTCAAAATTTCAAATTCAGCATTTGAATACTGTTTAATATAATCGGCTAACGTCATAGCCTTTCCTGCAAAACTGCCTTCATACACTATTTTATCAAAAATGAGTATATTGCAATCATCAATATCGCATTCTGTAAAATCAATCTCACCCGAATAAATAAGCTCCCCTTGACCTCATCTTTCTATCTCAGCACCAAAAACACAAGACCACAAATAGCTAATACTAGTCCACAGATTCCAATAAAAACTCTATATCCTTTTTCTCCCCATACTTCAAAAATAAAAGCATGACGAGCCTTATCACCAACGGTTGCACTAGAAATCCATTTCCAATCTAAAATTGCCCCTATCAAGAACAAAAGTCCTCCGGCTATTAGCACATACTCAAAATGGGATCTTAAAAATTCAAATATATTTTCCATACGATATGTTCTTTCTCATCTAAAATTCTAAAGATACGATTTTTTACTATTCAAATCTGTTACAAAATACGGATTATCTTGCTTAATCAATTCGTATAGTCTTAATGCATTATCACTATCTTCTTTTAGCTTTTGTAAATCATTTTCCGTTATTCCAACAATTTGTAAAAAATCTGTTTTTCCGTAAACCGTATCTATTGTGTTTAACTCAGTATCATTCACAATGAACAGAGCGGTAATTTTTGAATCTTTATCATTACAAATCGAACTACCGTCACCTTGTATATATTGATAGGGTTCAAAAAATCTTTCAGATGAATAAGTGTATCTAGCCAAGTTACCTAACATATCCATCGCCCACATACAATCATCGTTATCAGCTTTAAGTTTGATCGTCATCTCATAGCCCCACTTGTTCCATTCACCACCAAATGCTTCCTCATTCCCATAAAGTTCTGTCATACCAAATGTAACAATGTGTTTATATCCGTTAGAAGAATCATATATTGAATATCCATCTAAATATTCATCACCACCAAAAATCGCTCTTCTTGTAATGAGTGTGCCAAAGTGCGCAGGTTCTTGGTTTTTGTAAATGACTTTTAACGCTCCTTCGATTGCTTCCCAACCGGGTGCATAGTCTTCATCTTCTCTTACTCTTTTAATAAATTCTTCTTTTGTTATTTTTTTATCACCTTTATTTCTTAGCTTATCAAATAACCCCATAATTCATACTCCTATTCCTTCACTGTAACACAGCCCCAGCCATCATAGTATCCCTCTAGTTCTTCGGCTAACTCCATCAAATACCAAGTTACGCGATTTACATTGTGAAAGTCATCTTCTCTGCCAACAACAATTTGATATGGATACTCGTTTGTTTCATCTATAACCTCATCTGCCCTTTCATCAATTCGTCTAAATCCTTCAGTTTCCACTTTCTCCAAAAATTCTTTTCTTTTTTCTTTGGTCTTAAAGTAAAGGCAATGCTCCAGAACTCTAGGCACCATAGTATCGCCATCCATTTGTATTTGGTGAATTAGTCTAATATTCAAAATACCTTGATACTCATATTTATCAGGATAAAGAGCATTAAAATAAGTCTCCCACTCTTTGTCTTCATCCACCCAGAACTTATATTCATAATCCGGGAATTGTTCTTTTAAGGCAACTGCAAATGCTTCTTCATAACCTTTTTCATCTTCTACATAAGCAAAAATGCTAAGTCTCTTGTCCCATCTTAAGAAACCTGCCAATATGCCTTCTTTTTCTTTGATGACGCTTTCAAGCAAATCTTCGATATGATATAACGTTTCTTCTTCTTCCTTTATTGGAAGACCATCTTCATCAGGATTTTTTAGCATGACAGAGATTTGTATCCTTTTCGTATATTTCACTTGTGGGTCAAACTCAAGCAGGGCTAAGCCTAAATTCAGTCTAACACTTGCCAGTTGTCCATCAGACCATCTGCAAAGATATCCTCCCCAGTCCTCTATGATTCCACCATCATCCTCGTCTCCTACTAAAATTTCACGTAAAAGACCTTCTGTGTAGTCATCATGTAAATTATATTTTTCTTGAACCTTTGTTATCTTTTCATATATGGCTTCAAATTCTTCCTCGCTTATACTATTATAATCATCAACATTTTCTATACCATGCTCTTTCAGAATTGCTTCAAATTCTTCTTTTACCACACCCTCTATTTCAGCATATTTTTCGCGCGTTTTCTTTCTTTTTTCAATTTCCTCTTGGCACTCTTTTACGACTTCCAGTGCATTTTTATCTTCCGGATCTAACTCTGCCCAGCGCTGTGCATAGGGAATTGCTTTTTCTTCTTGGCGAAATAAATATTGATAGCCATATGCCATACGCATATTCCACTCTGCCTTGTCTTGACCTTCTTTTCTAACAGACTCAAGGATATCTAATGACTTTAATAAAACTTCATATCCTCTGTTGTATTCTGTTCCCTTGTCATCATCCCCTACAATAGCAAAATTTTGTAATGCACGAGCAAGCTGATAAGTGATTTCATAATCTCTTTCTTCAGCCGGAATACTCTCTAAGGCATTGATACATTCTGTATGTTTATCTTTCTCTGTAAGTTCATCAATCTTTGCAAAAAATTCTTCTCTGTTTTCTTTGTTATAAATGAGTTCAGTTTTCACAGTAAATTTCTCCGTATCTCTTCCACCAAGACTTCTTTTTCTTCTTTTCATAAGAAATCTTTAGTGTGTCCTGATCAGGAAGAGCAACACCTTTACTCCGTGTGATTTGATGAATATCATCTGTAGAAAGTCCTATTGTTTCTCCATCCTTAAATTCCACATTATCTTGCAATACATATGATGAAATTGAAGATATAAACGATAGCAATTTTCCTGCTTCTTCATCGACATCTAAGATTTCAAGCTCTAATTTTCCAAAAGTTTTCATTCCATAAGTGTAGGTAGATAGCCCATTTTTACTCCTATATAAGCCGAACCATACCCAGGTAAAAATTGGAAGCTCCCCATCTCTAATCATCTCAGCAGATTGCATATAATAACTAGGCTCAAATACTACACCACATGTGAATACGCCAATGGCGTTTTCTTGCTTGCAGCAAGTAGCCATGATTTTCGTATAAAGTATGCCCCTTGATATTACATCTTCTTCATCCCCCAAAATAGCTACAAAAATGTGAGCCTTATGAGTCTTTGTAACCTCTACAGCCTCTTCCCACATCCAATTATTTTCTGCGTTGATTTCAGCTTCTTCATTTGGTATAGGTGCAGGGAAATTACTGATTATTATACTATATTTATCAAAATAGGTAACGATTGTATCTTCATCTCCCGTATCTTCTTTTGATAGTTCAATTTCCCAATCCGCTTTTAAATCGCTGATTAATTTTTCTTTATCCCATACATCTTCTGAAAGTAAAACACTTCCACAAAATGAGCCTACAGTTTCCTCTTCCGATGTAAAACCTTCTTCGTTAGCATAGTCAAATTCTTTAGTCATTAGTTCTTTGTTCATAAGTGGGAATCCTTTCTTACACATAACATTCTATGTTTCACTCCTCCGAATTATCTACAATTATTGTATCATCCACATATTTAGCAATCAATATCAATACCTGTCTTTTTATCATTCTCCTATCCTTTTCATCATTTTTCCTGTAGTTTTCCTTCATTTTTCTTTAGTTACCAATACAAAAATACCTAGCTCATGATCTATTCATAGAGCTAGGTATTTTTATAGTTGTATTCAATTATATAGGTACGATGAAACTATCCAATGTTTCAGGGCTCATACATGAGAACTTACTTCCCCTCTACATATTGTCGCAATCGTTCAATTCGTTTTTCTGTGGCTGGGTGTGTGCTATAAAGTTTACTCATAAGTCCACTTTCACTACTTTCAGAGGTGTAGTTACGCAAGGTAATTAAAGCATTATGTAGTTCAGCCCCTAAGCCGATTTCATAAGCATATTTATCAGCACGGTATTCTGCTCGTCTGCCTGTGAACAAATCAGTAATGATTAACGGTGCTTTAATCACCCACTGCATGAACAAAATCTGCAAGATTACACAGAAATAGAATACCTGTACAATGATAGTAATCACCGGCAACCGTAAGTATTGAATCCACAATATGACACGAGCAAATAGTTCATACACACGAATACACATTTGACCCAAATAATTCATATAATATCGAGAGAATCCATAGGCGCTATCTTTGTAATGAATATGACCCATTTCATGAGCCACTATGCCTAGTAATTCATCATACGGTAAGGTTGCTATGGTTCCCGTATTAATGCAAATTCGGTTATGACCCATCGCAAAGGCATTGATGGAATCATCATTCTTAATAAACCAATCAAATTGTGACATATCGATACCAGTATGATTTTGCATATCTTTTTGAATCATCTGCAGAATCTCTACCTCTTGCCCTAGGGGACGACGTCCTCCATAGAGCCACATAGTAATGCGATGAAACCAAGGAATTTGCGCTAGTGCCGCCACAAGTAACACAGAGGTACCTGCTACGGCATAGCTAATATTTTCCAAATTGATACGCACATGAAAGAGGTCCATCGCTTTCATTAAAAAAGGATGATTAATAGGCCCAAAGATAACTTGGTACATATACACAATACTGCCAATGATAAACACATTCGCAAAAAATGTTAATACTGTGATAATCATGGGGACCTATTTTAATTTACCCAAGTTACTTACTTCATAGGTCATGCGCAATAATTGAAGACGATTTTGCTTCACTGCTTCGTCTTTATCCATAACCATAACATGCTCAAAGAATGTTTCAATATATGGCACCAAGGATTCTGCCAAGCTTACAGCTTTCACATAGTCTCCAGCTTCTAAGGCTTTACGATTTGTTGTATACACTGGTAATGCCGCTTTGTACAAGGCTTGTTCAGAATCTTCTTTCAATAAGGATTCCTCAACGCCTGTGAAAGTCACATCTTTTACCATGTTAAAAATACGTGTGTAAGCTTGCATTAATGGTTCGTTTTCATCAAGACGGTTGGCTGTTAAGGCTTGTCCTAAACCTTCTGCTAAGGCAACTGTCACAGTATCTTGGCTCAATACGATATCTACTACTTGATATGGCATTCCTTGTTCTAACAAGATATTTTTCAAACGAAGGATGAAGAAGTTTTCTAATTGACCTAGTAGTTCTTCTTGTTTTTCACTAGCCACGCCTAACAATTTCATCGCTTTTACCCAGATTGGACGCATGGATAAGGACCATTTGCTATCCATCAAGATATTGATGATACCGATTGTTTGACGGCGCAATGCATATGGATCTTGGGAACCTGTAGGGATTAAACCACGGCTGAAAGTAGCCACAATAGTATCTACTTTGTCAACAATACTCAAAATACGACCTGCATCGGTAGTTGGTAAGATATCTCCAGCAAAACGAGGTAAGTATTGTTCAAAAATTGCTTCCCCTACGGCCGGTATTTCACCATCTAGTAAGGCATATTCTTTACCCATAATACCTTGTAATTCAGTAAATTCGCTCACCATACCTGTCGTTAAATCTGTTTTCGCAAGATGTGTAGCTCGTTCTAGCGTAGCTGTATCTGCAAAGCCTACTTCTTTTGCTAGTACAGCACCTAATGTTAGTAGGCGCTCTGTTTTATCTTTTAAATTGCCCAAACCTTCTTGGAAGACAATTTTTGTCAATGCTTCATACCGGCCTGCTAATGGTGTTTTACGGTCTTCATTAAAGAAGAACTTCGCATCGTCTAAACGAGCGCGAAGTACTCGTTCATTACCAGCTGCCACCACATCCAAAGATTTGCTATCGCCGTTACGAACAGTTAAAAACATAGGAAGTAATTTACCTTTGCCGTCCACCATTGGGAAATAGCGTTGATGGTCTTTCATTGGTGTAATAATACAGTCTGATGGTAACGCTAAATAGCTTTCATCAAAAGTACCACAAAGTGCTGTTGGATATTCTACTAGGAAAGTAACTTCATCTAATAAATCCTCATCCCACACCACAGTAGCCCCTTTAGTGGCTGCTAGTTCTGTTAATTGTTTACGAATTGTCTCACGGCGTACATCTTGGTCAATCATAATGAAGTTCTTAGTTAGTGTATCTAAGTAATCTTTTGGTTCTGTTATGGTCAATTCAGATTCACCTAAGAAACGATGTCCACGGCTTACATTTGTACTTGTTACATTAGCAAATGTCACTGGTACTACATCTTGACCAAATAATGCCACCAACCAACGTACTGGACGAACGAAACGTTCTTCTAAATCGCCCCAATGCATGGATTTAGGGAAACTTAATCCTGTAATCAAGGATGATAATACATCAGATAAGACTTCTTTTGTATCTAAACCAGCTGTCGTTGTGTCAGCAAAGATGTAACCATCTACTACTTTCAGTTCAGATACGTCTAATCCTTTACCGCGAGCAAAACCGATAGCTGCTTTTGTAGCATTGCCGTCAGCATCATAAGCAATAGATACAGATGGGCCTTTATGAGTTTCCTGAACATCTTCACTACGTTCTGCTACGTCATTGATAAGTAATGCAACGCGGCGAGGTGTGGCATACACTTTTACATCCCCATGAGCAATGTGGCGTTCCGCCAAAGCTGCTGTTGCTAATTCACCTAATTGTTTGATAATATTTGGCAAAAATCCTGCAGGAATTTCTTCTGCCCCAATTTCAAAGAGTAAATCCTTAGCCATCTTATTTATCTCCTTTCAACAATGGGAAACCAAGTTCTTCTCGTTTCGCCAAATAGTTTTGTGCACAAATACGAGCCATGTTACGAACACGACCGATGAAAGCTGTTCTTTCAGAAATAGAAATGGCACCGCGTGCATCTAACAAGTTAAATGTATGGGAACATTTCAACACATAATCGTAAGCTGGCAATACAAAGCCTAATTGACAAACACGAGTCGCTTCTGCTTCGTACATGTCGAATAATTTGAACAACATATCTGTGTCAGCCAATTCAAAGCTGTACGTAGATTGCTCTACTTCATTCGCATGCCATACATCGCCGTATGTGTATTGTTCATTCCATTGTAAGTCATACACATTTTCCACGCCTTGAATGTACATCGCCAAACGTTCTAATCCGTATGTGATTTCTACAGATACTGGTTTTACATCGATAGATCCCACTTGTTGGAAATAGGTAAACTGTGTGACTTCCATGCCGTCTAACCAGACTTCCCAACCAAGGCCCCAAGCACCTAATGTTGGAGACTCCCAGTTATCTTCTACGAAACGGATATCGTGATCTTCTGCATGAATGCCAAGAGCAGCCAAACTTTGCAAGTATAATTCTTGAATATTGTCTGGAGACGGTTTAATAATCACTTGGAACTGATGATGTTGGAATAAACGGTTCGGATTGTCACCATAACGGCCGTCCGCTGGACGACGGGATGGTTCTACATAACATACAGACCAAGGTTCAGGTCCTAAGGCATGTAAGAATGTAGCAGGGTTCATGGTACCCGCCCCTTTTTCAATGTCATATGGTTGTTGCAAAATGCAACCTTGTTCACCCCAGAAATTTTGGAGTGTAAAAATCATCTCTTGAAATGTCATTTCCATTCCTCCTTATGTTTTACAGGGAATAAAAAAGTCCCTGCAACGAAAATCGCTACAGGGACGAGATATACCCGCGGTTCCACCCTAATTGGCTAATGCCCTCTTTTAAAAAATAGCCTTTACTAATTGTCCATACCTAGTATGGTACAACGTTCCTGCTCATGCTCCACAGCGCCTTCTACTCAATCGTGAGCTTTCACCGTCCTCACTCGCTAAAGGGAGTATACTCCTCTGCTTCATCGCTTATGTATATACTATTGTATGGATAAAAGGGATTAGTGTCAAGGTGTATCCACTGAATCAACGATGTAAGTTTTTCATTACTTTTACTATACCCATATTCTTCAATAGTTCGGTAATATGTTCAGCACATTATTTTTCTAAGAACATCTTACACCACTCCATGTTCTCTATCCACATGGCCGTTTCATATTCGATGTCTTCCATTTCTGTGATGGCTGAAATCACCGCAATGCCGTCCACAGGCTCAGCTAGGACATCATCAAAGTTATCTCGATTGATGCCACCAATGGACACCATTGGGATAGTCGGATTATGAGCCCGTAAGGCTAAAATTAATTCTGGGCCTCGCACAGTTTTGGCATCTTTTTTTGTGCTTGTCTCATACATAGGACCTACACCGATGTAATCCACATAGTCCAACTTTGTGTTTTCTAACTCTTCTACAGAATTAATGGACGTCCCCACAAGAGCATTAGGTAATTGTTTGCGTACCTCTTCAAGAGCCATATCGTCTTGACCTACATGAACTCCATCAGCACCAATTCGTTCTGCTAATTCTACATCATCATTGATGATGAAAGGCACTCCATATTCCTTACAAATGTGTTGCAACTCTCGTGCCAACTGTTCTTTTTCGTCCCCTACAAGAGCACCTTCCCCTTTTTCACGGAATTGAAAGCACGTAATGCCACCTTTACACGCTTCTGTAAGAGTTTTGTGAATATCCTTCGTATTCGGTGTTCCACAAATGAAGTACAACCCCATCATGGATCGCACTATATCTATATCATGATGTTTCAAAATAATCCTCGTTTCTTAAATGCCAACTATAAAAGATCACTTATAGTATACCATGACACCTAGTATAGTCGATATGATATGAATCATACCTGTATTACTCAGCATACTCATCCCCATAGGCCATATGATTCACTGGTCCATTGCCTGTGCCCAACGCTGGATTATGCAAGATTGCTAGGCGAATATACTCTTTACCAATGGTAATGGCATCTTCCAAGGATTTCCCTTTTGCTAATTCCGCTGTGATCACCGCTGAGAATGTACAACCTGTGCCATGGGTATGTACTGTATCATATTTAGGACTTGTCCAAGATCGACGCATGGACATAGTCTCTTTCGTAAATAAATAGTCTGTAGCCTCCTCACCGATGTGACCACCTTTAATAATCACTGCTTGAGGACCTAACTCTTGTAAAATACGAATTCCGGCTGTATGCATAGCTTCTACCGTATCGATTTTCATATCTGCCAACACTTCAGCCTCACTACGGTTCGGAGTAATCAAAGTCGCTTTCGGAATCAATTTACTTTGTAAGGCTTTCACAGCCTCATCGGAAATCAATCGATCCCCACTAGTGGCGATCATCACAGGGTCTAACACATAGGGTACCTTAGGATCTATATATGTCCCGATGAGTTCCATCATCTCTGCTGTGGCTAACATACCAGTTTTAACTGCTTCTGGTACTATATCTGTATACACCGATTGTAACTGTGCTTCAATCATAGATACATCCATATGGACAATGTGGGTTACACCACGAGTATTTTGTGCCACTACGGAAGTAATCACAGCCATACCGTATACATGACGACTTTGAAAGCTTTTTAAGTCCGCCATCACCCCTGCACCACCTGTTGGATCTGTTCCCGCAATCGTTAATGCTCTATGTAATTTCATAGCTATCTCCTTTACTAGTAACAAAAAAGAACCAATCCTTCGGACGGTTCTTGTACGATTCTTAGTATTCGATGCCATCCACTTTCCTACGCCAGCATTATCTGGTTCAGGTCTAGGGTTTTGATACTCATCAATCTCAGCATAAGCACCCCTAGTGGTTCTTATATTAATTTAGTTATATCATGAAATAGGAACCAATGCAATATAAATTCCTATTGACGTAGTATCCTTCACTCCGTATAATACACCTATAAGGGGTGCTCACTGAAGTGGGCTGAGAAGTCTCTATGTGTGACTAACCCATAACCTGATTTGGATAATGCCAACGTAGGGATATATTAGTATATTTTTTATAATACCTATACAAATACACAAGGACATATTACTATATGGATCCTTCTTATAATACTAGGTCTCTTAAGAATATCTATCATCTACAGGCTAATCGTTTCAGATTAGTCTTTTTTGTTCCCACTGGCATGGATAGGAGTATTCATGACTGATTCAAAACTTTCATCATCGCGGTTGTCCCTCATTTGGTTCGGCGCCGCTCTTTCCATTGCGGAAATTATGACGGGCACCTATTTTGCGCCCCTAGGATTTTCCGACGGCCTATTAGCCATCATCATCGGTCACGTCATCGGCTGTTTGTTATTATTTGGTGCAGGACTCATCGGCGCTCGTGAACACATGAGTTCTATGCAAACTGTATCCACTGTCTTTGGCAATGGAGGCATGAAATTATTTTCCATTTTAAACGTTCTACAACTGATTGGTTGGACCGGTATTATGATTTATGACGGTGCTCTTGGTGCCGTAGAGTTATGGAATCTACCATTCACTGCGTGGACTTTCATTATCGGTGCTCTCATCATTGTATGGCTCTTCATTGGTATCCGTAACATGGGCTATATCAACAGCATCATGGGCTACGGCTTAGGTATCCTCTGCATCTATTTGTTAATTAGCTTGTTACAAGAAAGTTCCATTCACAGCCAAGGAATCATCACTGATGAAATGACTTTCACGGCGGCCTTAGAATTATCCATCGCTATGCCATTGTCTTGGCTTCCATTGATTAGCGATTACACTCGCTTGTCCAAGAACCCTGTAGCAGGTACTGCGGCTAGCGCCACTGTATATGGCATCACTAGTTCCATCATGTATGTGTTAGGCCTAGCAGCGGCCCTCTATACAAATGAAACCAACATTGCAAAAGTTCTTCTTCACGCCGGTTTAGGATTTGGTGGGTTAATCATCATCGTATTCTCTACTGTCACAACTACTTTCATGGATGCATTATCTGCTGGTATTTCCTCTGAAAGTTTACAAACTAAATACTCTGGTCGTACCATCGGTATTATCGTTACGATCATCGGTACCATTGGCGCATCTATCTATCCAATGGATAATATCATTCCTTTCTTATATATGATTGGATCTGTATTCGCCCCAATGATTGCTATTTTATTAACCCACTATTTCTTATTACGTCGTTGTCCGTACCTTGACCATGGTCCTACCCTATACATTATTTGCTGGGCATCTGGTACCGTTATGTACCATCGTTTCCTTGACAGCAATCCATTCTTAGGAGCTAGCCTATCTACCATCGTAGGAACAGCATTAGCAACCATTGCAACGACCTATATTATAAGCCTAATATCTAAAAAGAAAAAAGAAATATAACCGTTTACTATACTATTTAGTGCGTATATAAGCACTCATTATATCATCACACACTTTACAATAACTTCACAAAGCAAAACAGGAGCATTCCTTCTATGAAAGGTAGCTCCTGTTTTCATTTTAATATATTAATTATATCATCATCTCTAAAAACTCAATACTATGTAATGTATATCCTAGTTGATATGTTAAAAGTTTCCGTAATAGAATTTCTAATTGATCCCATTGATTCGCAGTAAGACGTAGAGGCTTTGTAGGAATCCAATCATAGTTCAAAATCAATGTGATAGCTTGTTGTAGATCTTGTTTCACTACATATTGACAGGTTTCATAGATTTCATCACAAAGACTTGCCATTGCCTCTGGTTCCTTACAATGTTGTCCTTGGGGAACAAATCCAGCAATACTTAACATATGCCACCCTAATACAATAGACCCTAATCGAACTGGCTTATCTTGTATGGCTTGTAAAAATCGACTCATATTCGTATACACACCACGATCTAATGTACCTTTTTCAAATAAAGCACTCACTAGTTCACCGCTAAAGGTAGCGTAGGAAATATCTTCTAAACTTTCATAATTACGTGTAGAAATCCCATCCATCTGAATAATATCGTACATGTCTCCATTAGGCGCTACTGTTAAATATAAACGGCTTAAGGGCTGCAAATATGCCCCTTCTTTATAGTTAGCTTTACGCTTATGAGGCACAGAGCAAAGTATAATGCCTTCTAACTTTGTGAGGAACGCATAGATACTGTAATATTTTCGCTTTTTACGCCACAGTACAATGGCTTCACTAGTAAACGTATTTGCTTTCATCTATATGTCCTCTCCACTCAGGTATACTCAGTTTCAATTACAACATTACACTAGGATGTTATTATGTATTATGCATAATATTATATAGATTGACTTACATATGTGCCTTGAAATTGAATTACTATCAATTAACTTTTGAAACCTATATCCATATTATTCTGCCGCAATTAACTCCCTTTCATCAGGAACTGGTACAGCATAGACACGCTCAATACGATATCCCTGCATTTCCGTCACTGTAAAGGTGTATCCATCTACAATTATGACATCACCAACGGCTGGGGTTCGTTCTAGGATACCAAAGATAACGCCACCAATAGTATCTTCGTCCACATCACCGAAGGAAATATCTAATAGATCTTCTACTTCATCAACTAATACTTTTCCGGCAAAATTGTAAGTACCGTTGGAATTTTCCACAATAGCCGGTAGATCACGTTCATGTTCATCTTGAATATCTCCAACCAGTTCTTCTAGAATATCCTCAAGACCTACTAAACCTACCATACCACCGTATTCATCCACCACAACAGCCTGATAAATACGACGTGTTCGCATGTGCTGTAATAGAACAGATAATTTCATCACTTCTGGAATAACAAGAATATTACGGCGTATGGACCGTAAATCTTCGCTTGCTTCTTCACGACGTTCCATTAAGTCCTTAATATGGACAAGACCAATTATATGATCCTTATCCTCTAAACACAAAGGATAGCGAGTGTGGCTTGTAGAAGATACGATATGCATAGTCTCTTCAAAACTATCCTGGGTGTATACACACACTACATCTTGCCGAGGAATCATAACCTCTTTTGCAATGCGGTCAACAAAATCGAATACATTGTCGATGAGCTCACCTTCCACATGGTCAATTTCACCTTGTTGATGACTACGACTCACCAATACACGGATTTCTTCTTCTGTATGAACTAAGTCAATTTCTGTACGATACGGAGCTTTGAAAGCTTTTAATATAGTATTTCCAATCCACTCTGCTACATATACAAAGGGTAATACTATTTTTCCAACCATACGAACTATAGTTACACTGAAGCCTACATAACGTTCTGGAAAGGATAGCGCTAACCCTTTCGGAATAATTTCACCAAATATGAGTACTATTACCGCAAATAATGCTAACACAATCCACTCTACTACAATAGTATAGGTTGAATCATAAAATCCTAACTGTTGCAGTATAACATCTGTACTAACTTCTAAATATCGCCCCATATAAACAGCTAAGACAATAATAAAAAACAAAATAAAGAATGTAGACGTATTCATAAACCGTTCAGGTCGTTGATATAATTCACGTAATTCTTCTTTTTTTCCATCGCTCAATGTATCCATATCTTCTAAATGTTCTTCACGAAGACGAGCAAAAGAAAACTTACTAATCACAAATACACTAATAATTAAAATACAAAAGATGGCAAATAGAATCATGCCACCCGTGACGGGGGTATCGATATAAATCAGTCCTTTCTATTAATACACTGTAAAGATATATACAAATAATATGTTACTTTTGTCTATTGTATTATATTTTATCCTATTCTATGATGAGTCTATCTCATCAGTATTCATCATTCATAGGTAATACAATATACTATATGACCTAGGTTTAATTGCGATATCCTAATTCCGATAACATACCGGATTTATTACGCCAGTCTTTTTTCACTTTTACCCATAAGTCTAGGAATACTTTTGTAGCCAATAAACGCTCTATATCACCACGAGCTTGGCGGCCAATAGTTTTTAACATGGCCCCTTGTTTACCAATGATGATACCTTTTTGGGAATCTCGTTCCACGTAAATAGTAGCTCGTACATAGGTAGTGCCATCCTCTCTCGTTTTCATTTCATCTACGTCTACAGCAATAGCATGGGGAATTTCATCATGGGTCTGCAATAGAATTTTTTCACGCACAATATCAGAGATAATCAAACGCTCCGGCTGATCGGTAATCATATCATCAGGGAAGTATTTTGGACCTTCTGGCAAATGTTTTTCTAATAAATTCACCACTTCCTCAATATTGTCTCTTTCCTTTGCAGAAATCGGTACCACCGCCTCAAAAGGATAGCTATTTTCATAGGATACAATAGCCTCTAACAAGTCTTGTTTTTCCATTATATCAATTTTGTTCACAATGAGGAACACTGGTACATTCACCTTACGTAATTGCTCAATGACGAAGTTATCCCCAGGACCACGTTTTTCGTTCGCAGCCACCACAAACAGAACCGCCTCTATTTCACGCAAAGAATCTACGGCTTGGTCCACCATGAATTCACCCAATTTATGTTTTGGCTTATGAATTCCTGGTGTATCCATAAATACGATTTGCTTCTTTTCATCTGTATAAACACAAACAATACGGTTCCGTGTTGTTTGCGCTTTATCAGATACGATGACAATTTTATCATCAATCAATGCATTAATTAATGTAGACTTTCCTACATTTGGTCGTCCTACAACGGCTACAAAGCCTGATTTGAATCCTTTTCCATTATTCATTATATGGCATATCCTCTCGTACATAACCTAAATTACCAAGCACAAACTCTTCTTCTGTGCGCATTTCTTTTTTATCTTCATCTGTCATATGGTCATAGCCTAAAATATGTAAACAGCTATGAACAGTTAAATAGGCAAGTTCACGAATAAAATCATGGTTATACTCTTTTGCTTGTTCTGCTGTACGCTCTAAGGAGATAACAATATCTCCTAATAATTGACCTTCTTCCTCGATAGAAGCTTCATCTCCCTCATTGAGGGCAAACGATAACACATCTGTAGGCATATCTTTTCCACGGTATTCACGATTTAATTCCTGAATTTTTCTGTTGTTACAGAGGAGCACACTATATTCATCTTCCTCGTGCAATCCATACACACGAGCCACTTCATTACAGCACCGCTGAATGACCTCTTCGTAAGTGCTATTCTGTTCCATTCCCTCATCATAGGAAATACTTACAATCATTCTTGTTTCCCTTTCTCTGAAAGTTGATACTCTTCATAGGCTTTCACAATACGACCTACTAAATCATGACGCACCACATCTTGGTCGGAAAAATAAATACATCGAATCCCTTTGATGCGTTGTAACACTTGCTCTGCCTCAATCAAACCGGATGTGATTTTCGGAGGTAAATCAATTTGCGTAGGATCTCCATTGACCACCATTTTCGATTGATACCCCAAGCGAGTTAAAAACATTTTCATCTGTTCTGGCGTCGTATTCTGCCCTTCATCAAGGATAACAAAGGATCGTTCCAAGGTGCGACCACGCATGTATGCTAATGGTGCTACCTCGATAGTCCCTTGTAAGAGCATCTTCTGCACTCGTTCTACACCGAACATATCATGTAAAGCATCATAAAGAGGGCGTAAATAGGGATCTACTTTTTCTTGTAAATCACCTGGCAAATATCCTAGCTTTTCTCCTGCCTCTACGGCAGGTCTCGTTAAAATAATGCGATCTACTTCACGATTTTTCAAGTAAAATGCTGCCAGTGCAACAGCTAAATAGGTTTTTCCTGTTCCTGCAGGACCAATACCAAAGGTGATCGTATTGCAACGGATACTATCTACATACTGTTTTTGGCCCACTGTTTTAGGAATGATAGGATTCCCCTTCACAGTCACATTGATAGTATCTTCGTAGAGTTGAAAAAGAGCCTCTTTTTCGCCTTTTAAAATCATATTGGCAGCAGTACGCACATGATGATCGGCGATTTTAATATGATTTTTAAACAAGTATAACAGTACATCTAGAACTTCCATTGCTACTTGTACAGATTCCTCTGAACCTGTTATATCCACAATAGTATCTCGATGTAATATATCAACTGTCAATAGTTCTTCTAATACTTTCATGTGAGATCCTTGAGGTCCCACGATAGGTCCTACCATGTCATAAGTAGGTATGGTAAATCTCTGATTAGCCATATGCTTCCTTTCACAGAAATTTTTGAACCGCAGCACCATGTAAATAATTATAGCCACTGCCTTGAGAAATATCTTCGTCTTCCATAATCTGGTCTATCAAATCTTGTACGCGCCACCAACCCATAGACCAATTCGTAAAAATCGTATTTTCCTCTGGCGCACGTCCTACTAGTCGTTGTAATACAATCTTAGGGTCTAGGTAACGTAAGAATTCTACCACTCGTCGAGCGTATTCTTCTGCACTGATTAAGGTAAATTCACCAGCCTCATAATCACGTGTCATTTTCGTATTCTTTACTAAGTATAATGCATGAAGCTTCACTTGGTCTACTTGTAAGGCTGATAAAGTTTTCGCTCCTTCAATGACATCGTCCATGGTGTCCCATGGAAGGTTGAGTATCATATGAGTACACACTTCAAACCCATAGCGCTTGATACGTAATACTGCATCGATAAACTCCGCCATCGTATGCCCACGGTTTACCTTTTGTAGTGTATGATAGTTCACCGATTGTAAGCCAAGTTCTACATAGATATCAATGCCATATTTGTTTTGTATATCTTTTAAAATATCTAAATAGACATCATGTACACAATCAGGTCGTGTGGCAATGGCAATGCCTACCACATGTTCTAAGCACGCTTCCTCCACATAGTGGCGGAACTTCTCTGGTGGCAAATAGGTATTACTAAAATTCTGAAAGTACGGTATATATTTATAGGCCTTATACTTTTTTGCAATATGTACCACAGTCTCATCAATTTGCTGTTTCACCGTCATCGAGGCTGGTCGATTTTCGTAGCCTGCTCCAATTTCACCGCAGAAGGTACATCCACCTACACCTGCTGATCCGTCACGATTGGGGCATGTCAAAGGTAATGCCACTGGAATTTTATACGCCTTCTCCCCATAGCGCTCTTTGTAAAACACAGATATCATACGATACCGCTTTGGCTTTGTCGTATCACTCATATCACACCTCCTCGCTGATCGTTGGACTCGCATCATGTTCGTAATGAGTTAGTTGGGTATTTCCACATTGTTGAGGACGTATAAAAGGTTTCGTCTCACCTTTTACGTCGATGATGATAATATATCTATTATCGGCTATAACATTATCAGTCGTAGCCCCAAGAATCTTACTTTGTTTAACCGCACTGGTTTCTTGTGTATAGCATTCCTGATCACTATGTATAGAACTTGTGGTAGAATAATTGTACTCCACATTTTTGGATGGTACAACTTCTATAGCATCATAGAAACTTCTTGGAATCCCTAAGTACGGCAATGATTCCCCACAGACCTTAATCGTATGGTAATCCTGTCGGATTCTTCGCCATTCTACAAAGGAATAGTTAGGAATGTATTGTCGAACTAAGTCTTCCTCACGCCAGAATATTTCGGCATCTTGCATTTCTTGTTTTCTGTCTTTAGACAAACCAAATCGTTCATCACGGATTTTCCCATTGAAAGAAGTCAGTACATCATAGCGCAATAAATCACATGCCACTCGATCTCCTTTCAAGGTGAAGAACTCATAGAGAAATGCTATTTGATCTGCATCGTTTAGTTTGCGGTCTTGATTCCCTTTTTCTAACCATAGCTTGGTCATGTCTTCAAAATAGGCAAAGGCCGATCCTTCTTGGATTAAGCTTTTACTAATGTATCCAAAGACTGTGCGATACCGTTCACTATTATAGAAACGTTCAAACACATCTTCAAAATGTTTCAACATACGCACATCATCATAAGGCAAGACATGAGTTTGTAGTACTTCGTAAGGTGCTTTCGGATTCGCAATATACTCGTACTCTGCCATGGAACGTACGCCAGAGCCTTTTAATAACTTTAAAAATCCAATCTGCAACGCATGAGGTTGCAAACTGAATAAATCATTAAAGGATTTTTCAAAAATAGACTTACTTTCATGTGGCAAACCAACAATTAAGTCCATATGCACATGAGTGCGCCCCGCCTTGATAATCGGAGGGATAACGGACTGAATACGGCCCCAATCATTGCGCCGATGGATGGCATCCAATGTCTTATCATGAGTACTTTGGACACCAACCTCAATCTGTATTTGTCCATGACGAGTAGAACTTAAAATATCCACTTCTTTTTCAGTCATTAAAATGGATTCCATTTCCAAGTGAAAGTTCGTCTGTCCCCCATGGTCACGCATCCACTCCATCAATGGAATATGATGATGAGGAGCACAGTTGAACGTACGATCCACAAACTTCACCTGTTTTACATTGTGACTCACAAACCAAGCCAACTCTTCTAATACCCGTTCTCGGGGAAAGAATCGAACGGTGTTGCGATTACCAGATAAACAATACTGGCAACAAAACGGACAACCTCGTGAAGATTCGTAATAGACAATTTTATTTCCTAAGGTCAGCATATCTTCTTCCGTGTACGGGAAAGGTATAGTGCTTAAATCCTTTACCTCTACCACCTCTTCAGATCCCTGAATATGACCCTGTTCTCGGCCTAAAATGCCAGGTATGACGGGATTAACAGGAGATTGCCCTGTACGAATTGCTTTCACAAAGGAAGTAAAAGCCTCCTCAGCTTCCCCTTGCACAATATAGTCAATATAGGGGTTATCTTCTAATAGTTCCCTCGCTGTATAACTTACCTCAGGGCCACCTAAGATAATCTTAGTACTAGGACGGACCGCTTTGATCATAGAACATAGATGCAATGTCATATCGATATTCCAGATATAACAAGCAAAGCCTATTACATCTGCATCTAACGTGGTGACATTGTTTAAGATATCTAAAATAGGCATATTAATAGTGTATTCCACTATCTCATATGCCTCGTCCTTCGTTCTTCCATAGGCCTGCAAATAGCGCAACGCCAAAGAAGAATGTATATATTTTGAATTCAACGTTGAAATAATAACTTTCATCTGTACCTCACTCATCGAATGAAACTAGTTCATCGGCTATTTTTCTATTATATCATATAATACAACCCTCTCCCACATAATAAAGTCCTAAAAAACGATGACAAGCCTAACGTGTATAAGTGGTACGAACACTTATCATTTACGTTAGGCTTTGTCATTTCTAGTTAAGGAAACAATAAATATCTATAATTAATTTTAATAGTTTTACCATCCCTATCCTAGAGGAACGCAGTCAGGCGTAGCAGCCTTTGTGTCAGCCCTTACTGACTAAATAAAACAAACACAAGAAGAGCACGACATGTTCCAAAGCAAACCTACCGTAGGATCAGTTTGTGAAGGAATATGTCGTGCTCTAATTATACTCTGAGAAACGCAGTTAGACGTAGTAGCCTTTGTGGCGTCCTTATTAACTGAATAATACAAACACAAGAAGAGCACGACATGTTCCAAAGCAAACCTACCGTAGGATCAGTTTGTGAAGGAATATGTCGTGCTCTAATTATACTCTGAGAAACGCAGTTAGACGTAGTAGCCTTTGTGGCGTTCTTATTAACTGAATAATACAAACACAAGAAGAGCACGACATGTTCCGGAGCAAACCTACCGTAGGATCAGTTTGTGGAGGAATATGTCGTGCTCTTCCCTTTATCTAATTAAGACCGTCACAAGGCTGCATAGCCTTACAAGTGACGACCCACGAGGCTGCATAGCCTAATTAGTGACGTTTAAATCCCATTTTTTCCATAATAATGAACAGCATAGGAATGATTGCCACCCCAAAGAATGTAGCTGTAATCATACCAAATACTACTGTTACGCCCAAGGATGCACGGGCACCTGCGCCAGCGCCACTTGCCAACATCAATGGCAAACATCCAATGATGAATGCTAAGGACGTCATCAAAATCGGACGTAACCGAATCTTCGCTGCTTCAATAGCGGCATCTACATAGTTCATACCTCTTTCATCAACACGAATCTTAGCATATTCGATGATTAAGATGGCATTCTTCGCTGCCAAGCCCACTAATGTAAGTAAGCCGATTTGGAAGTAAATATCCAAGGCAAAGAAATGTGTAGATTTCATCATGGCACCAATCATATTGAATAACCATGGACCAAGAACAGCACCAAAGATACCTGTTGGAACAGATAATAATACTGCAAATGGCACTTTCCAAGATTCATACAAGGCAGCCAACACAAGGAATACAAAGACAATACCGAATCCAAAGATAATCAACACTTGAGACCCCGCTTTGATTTCCTCACGAGTTTGTCCACCCCAATCATAGGTATATCCTTGTGGCAATGTATTTTTCGCCACTTCTTCTAATGCTTTGATAGCATCACCAGAGCTGACACCTTGGTTAGTATTACCACCGATGCTCACTGCTGGGAAGTTGTTATATCGTGTTACCACAAAGGCAGATGTCGTTTTTTGCGGTGTAATATACGTATCAACTGGCACCATTTGACCTGCAGCGTTACGAACAGTTAACAGATGATTCATACTAGGATCGGTACGGAACTGATTGTCCGCTTGTAACATAACTTTGTAGTTTTTACCAAACTTAGTAAAGTCATTTAACTGCATACCACCATAATATCCTTGTAAGGCTGTATAAATATCTGTCACCGCTACGCCATCACGAGCCGCTCTATCACGATTCACATCAAAATTATAGGATGGTGTGGCCGTATTGAAAGTCGTATAAATACTGCGGAACTCAGGACGTTTTTGAGCTTCTCCTAAGAACTGTTGCACTACCGCATTCATTTGTTCTGTACTATGACCCGCTTTATTGATGAGGTACATGGAGAAACCACCTGTATTACCAAGACCTGGGAGGGATGGTGGATTCAACGGAATAATCGTTCCTCGTGGGTCCTTAGAACCATGGATGAAAGTATTTCTAATCTTCGAACCAAGCTGTTGATCTGGTTGCGTTCTTTCATCCCAATCAATTAAGGATGTAAAGATGGCACCACCACTAGTTTGTGCCGTTCCTGACAAGACATCAAAACCTGGCACTGTGATCGTACCATTCATATCTTTATCTTCATTCAAGAAGTGACCTAAATCAGTTAACACATCTTTTGTACGGCTAGAAGTAGCCCCTGGCGGCAAGGATACCGCAACCAGAAAATAGCCACTATCTTCAGCAGGTACGAATCCACTTGGCACCATACGCATCATACCAAAAGCTGCACCTAAGAAGATAGCCAATGCCAACCATGTGGCCCATAGACGATTGGACCAACGAGCTAAAAGAATACCATACTGATCGATTCTTCGATCCAAGAATCCATTAAACCACTCCAAGAAACGACCCACTATATTAGTAGTCTCTTTTGGCTTATGTGGTTTTAACATAATACCACACAATGCAGGCGTCAATGTCAATGCTACAAAGGCAGAATTAATAACAGAAATAGCTACTGTTAAAGCGAATTGTTTATACAATACCCCCGTTAAACCACCCATGAAGGCCACTGGAACGAATACGGAAATCAATACAAAGGCAATACCAATAACAGGGCCTTGTACTTTTTCCATGGCTGCCACAGTAGCCGCTTTTGGTTTCAACCCATTGTAGCGCATTTCATATTCTACAGCTTCGATTACGACGATGGCATCATCCACGACGAGGCCAATCGCTAACACCATGGCTAGCAAAGTCAATGTATTAACAGTAAAGCCCATTACTTGGAACGCCGCAAAAGTACCAATCAAAGATACTGGCACTGCAATCATTGGAATCACTGTAGACTGCCATGTTTGCAAGAACAAGTACACAATTATCGCTACGAGAATCAAGGCTTCTGCAAAGGTTTTTACTACTTCTTTCATAGAAGCTTTTACGAATTTTGTATTATCTACAATAATCTTCGCTTGCATATCCGGTGGGAATGCTTCTTCTTGTTGGTGAATAACCTCTTTTACAGCATTGATTGTTTCTAATGTATTCGCATCATTCGTTAATGAAACAGCAAATACAGCTACTGGTTTATCATTGCCCGTTTCTTTTGAGAAGCTTGTAGGCTCTACAGAATAACTTTGTGCCCCTAATTCAACACGAGCTACATCTTTTAAATGCAATAAATTATTCTTTTTATCTTTTTTAATTACGATATTTTCAAATTCTGAAATTTCAGCCAAACGACCTTGTACTTTCACAGATGTGTTGAAAGCTTGATCTTTGTCAATTGGATCGGAACCTAACGCACCTGCTGCAGCCTGTTTGTTTTGACTGCGAATCGCATTGCTTACATCTGTTATGGTAACGCCATACTTAGACATTTTTGTAGGGTCTAGCCAAATGCGCATAGCATAGTCAGCACCGAACTCCTGCACTGTACCCACACCATTCACAGATTGGATGGCATCCATCATGTAGTTAGTGGCATAGTTTTTCAAGAAAGTTCTATCATAACTACCATTTGGCGATACCAAGGAGAATACCATGGCCATATCACCAGAAGATTTCGTAGTGGTCACGCCCACCGTTTGTACTTCGGATGGCAAGGATGCCAAGGCACGGGCTACACGGTTTTGTACGTTTACCGTATCCATATCGGCATCAGTTCCTTGCTCAAATTGAACTGTCAAGTTATAAGAACCATCCCCTGTACTCGTGGATTTCATATAATCCATATTTTGGACGCCAACGATTTGTTTTTCGATGACTGCCGCTACCGATTCGCTTACAACCTCAGCATTGGCACCCATATAGGCAGTACGAACCTGTACCTGTGGTGGTGAAATCTGTGGATATCTATCGATTGGCAGTTTTGATAAGGAAATCAACCCTAGCAATGTAATAATAATAGAGATTACGATGGCAAAGATAGGGCGATTAATAAAGAATTTTGACACAATATCACCCTAATTACCTTTCTCAATATCTTCCTTGCTTAATAAAGTTGCCTTAACTTCTGCTCCATTTTTCGCTTTTGTTAAGCCGTCAACAACGATTTCATCGCCTACTGTTAAGCCTTTCCCATCTTTGGAAGGACGAATGATAGTGTATTTACCACTAGTACCACTTGTTGTTACTGGTACTTGTTCTACTTTACCATCTCGGATGACCATCACAAATGTTTTATCCAGTACTTGTAATAAAGCACGAGACGGCACTAAAATTGCCCCTTGAATAGTTTCACCGCTAGTAATAACGGATGCATACATATTTGGTAACAACATATGATTTGGATTTGGGAATGCTGCTTTTAAAATCAACTGACCTGTACCGCTATCTAAGTTTTTCGCAGCTTCCACAATGCGACCTTTAATTGTGCTTACAATTTTGTGATTATCATCGTAAGTACCATAGATTTCACCATTGGACAATTTCAATTCTACTTCGCCATCTACAGAACGATGTGCTTTTTTATATTCTAAGTACTCCGCTTCACTCATGCTAAATTGTACATATACTGGATCTGTAGAGTTCAATGTGACAAGTGCTGTTTGACCAGCTGTAACAAAGGTCCCTAGATCTACATCATCCATTTCCAATGTACCATCAAATGGCGCATATACAACTGTATCTTGCAAATTATTTTCCGCTAAGCGGATTTGTGCTTCCATCGCTTCTAAGGCAGCGCGATTTTGGGCCGCCACACTCGCTTGTGTATCCAGTGTTTGGCGGGCAATGGCATCTTCATTTGCCAATGTTTGATAGCGTTGTAAATCGACTTGAGAGTTTTGGTACGCTGCGCTAGATCGTGCTGCATTGGCTTGTGCACTAGCTAGGTTCGCTTCGTATTGACGTCCATCGAGACGATACAATGCTTGACCGGCTTTTACCGTGTCGCCCCCTTTTACATATTTTTCAACAACTCGACCGGATACATTCGCTCGAATCACAATAGAATTTTGTGCCAATACAGTACCATTGAAAGATTCTTGTACATTTGTATCAGTAGCTGTGATTTTATAGGAGTTAACCTCCGTTGGACCTTGCCCCGGAGCTTGTCCACCACAACCAGATACAAGTACAAGGGCTGCCAAGCTAGCTGCCACTAAACCATTATACGCTTGTTTTTTCATTCATTTCACCCTTATTTGTAATACCCTGTAATATAACTGAAATAACCTTTGGCATATATTTATAAATATCCTCATGATGATTGGAGCTTTCAAACACAATGCGTCGTACAGCACCTTGCAACATCATAATGATAATATCAACATCCACATAGCGAGCAATAGTTCCTTGCTCTTGTTGGTGTAGTAAATAGTGTTTAAGTAAGTCCCAATCTTTCTTGAACAAAGTTTTCAACGTTTCTTGTAGTTGCGGTATATAAGAAGATTTCTATGAAAGATTCTCCACTGAAAGCCGCATACAAATTTGATCGTACTCTAAAATACCTATTTAATACTTCTTCTACAGTAAGACTTTTATTGTTCACAATATTCTCATGCTGTCTGTAAAAGTCTTCTGCCCCATGGACTAAAATGGTTTCTACAATTTCATGTTTAGAACGAAATTGTTCATACAACGTACGTTTACTAATAGTCAATGCTTTTGCTAAATCATCCATGCGGAATGATATGCCTTGCTCTTCAATCATTATGGCCGCCGCTGCTAAAATTTTCTCTTTAACGGTAACCAATATAGTCCTCCTTTCACACTCTCTTGTATAAACACTAAAAACTCAATCTACATTGTTCAGTACCACTTTTAAGTTTACTTAAAATAGGAACAAATGTCAAACTAAGAAAGTAGCCAATCTACTATACTTACTACATGTATACCATCATAATCATCATCTAATGCCAAATCCATAGAAAGAACTATTTTTTTATAGTTATTAGGAATTTTTTGTAATGGTTTTAGCTCTCTTTGTCTTACTGTTTCATCCTTCATTGTTTCCGTTACTTGAATATAAAGTTTTTCCGTTGCTGTTGTTGCAATAAAATCCACTTCTAATGTATCTACCTTACCAATAGCTACATCGTATCCTCTTCGCAATAGCTCAAGATATACTACATTTTCTAAAGCATGCCCTCGATCCCTATCACGTATTCCTAGCAAATAATTACGCAATCCCATATCGACAATGTAGTACTTACCCAAGGTACGCAAATATTCTTTTCCTTTTATATCAAATCGTTTGACATCATAGAATAAATAGGTTTCTTTTAACGCGCCTATATAAGCAGCAATCGTTTGATTGGCAGGCTTCCCTTGTTTTTCACGATTCACTATCATCTGTTCAGATACAAGAGTATTGCTAATAGAGTTAAATGATGTAGTATTTCCAATATTATCGGCTAAAAATAAAATTATTTTTCTAAGTAATTCTGCATCGGTGACTTGCCGTCCTTTACGATTTCTTTCACGCTCTAAAATATCACGCACCACTACAGTAGAATACACGCCATCTAATAGTATGAAAGCTTTATCCTGTTCTAATCCTACATCTGCTATCCCTGGCATGCCACCATACCGCATATACGCATCGAATAAATCACTTAGTTCTACAATATCCTGTTGCTCATTCACTGCGCGTTTCTTAACATGTCCCATGGGCGTTTTATATTCTGTAACTTGATATCCGTGAAAGTCTATAAATTCACTAAACGATAACGGATACATTTTAATTTCAACATATCTTCCAGATAAATAAGTGGAATATTCCGATGATAACAAATACGAATTGGACCCCGTAATATAAATATCGCAATTAAAATCTACTCGGAACGAATTAATAGCTAATTCCCACTGATCAATCTTCTGAAGTTCATCAAAAAATAAATAGTATGTATTCTCTGTGGTAACTTTATTTTTCACATAATTGTATAAATCCTTATAGGTCATTTCTTGAAATGTTAAAGATTCAAAATTAATGGCTATAATTTGCTCCTCAGGGATTCCTTGCCGTATTAAATATTCCTGCATTAAAAGCATTAAGCTAGATTTTCCACAACGTCTGATTCCAGTGATGACTTTAACAGGTTCTGTATCTTTAAAAGCAATCAGCTGTTCTAAATATTTGTGTCGTACTTTTAATTGTTTCCTACGATTCATTCGTATCACTCCTTTTACATGTATTATACCCCAAACTTCTATTTTTAGAAAGTTTAGGGCATTAATACCCCAAACTTTTATTTTTCAAGAGTTTAGGGCATGAATACCCTAAATTTACAAACAAAAAATGCCACGTCTTAGCGTAGCATTTCTGTAAAAGCAAATTAATTGTCCCATACTTTCGGGATATAATATTCTGTAAATAGTTTGATGGCATAGTTATCCGTCAGTCCCGCCACATAATCCACGATATCTTGGTCTGTGATAGGATTATCATGGTGGATTTCATGACGAATTTCTTCTGGATGCTCTTTATAATACATAAAGAGGTGTTTTACTACATAATCGCCTTTATTTCGATCTGGAATTAATGAAGGAGCACGATAGACTCGTTCAAACATAAAGCGACGGAAAATATTCATGGTTTCTACCCCACGGTCCGACATGGAAATCACAGGTTGATCCATAGAAGATGTCACCATATCTGTCACCATAGCCGTAATCATCTTAGAATGGGTATCTCCAAAGACTTGTACCACTTCTTTCGGCAAATCATCTACCTTTAGCATATGTGCACGCAGTGCATCATCAAAATCATGGCATAAGTACGCAATACGGTCAGCTGTACGAATAATTTGCCCCTCTAGAGTAATCGGTATATGAGAACCTGTATGACCTAAAATACCATCACGAACTGCCGTAGTTAAGTTGAGTCCTCGTCCATTTTTTTCAATACTTTCCACCATGCGCAAGCTCTGTTCATTATGATTGAAATGGCCTACCATATCACGAAGAGCATATTCCCCTACATGACCAAATGGCGTGTGTCCCACATCATGGCCCATAGCGATAGCTTCTGTCAAATCTTCATTCAAACGCAAAGCACGGGCAATAGTCCGACCAATTTGACCTACTTCCAAAGTATGTGTCATACGAGTTCGGTAATGATCTCCAGGTGCAATATAAACCTGAGTTTTATGTTTTAATCGGCGGAAACATTTACTATGAAGAATACGATCCCGATCCCGCTGAAAATCTGTCCGATACGGATCTTGTTCTTCTTCACGGTCACGCACAGACTCTCTGCTCTTAGCTGCATAAGGACTTAGAATCGTGTATTCTCGTTCTTCTAGCATTTCACGAATACTCATATGACACCTCCTCACTTATCGCGTTTCCATGACGCGATTTTTTTGAATGATTTGCATTACCATTCCTGCCGTTTCCTCAATGGATTTGTTTGTCACATCAAGGACGGGACAATGCAACCGTCTCATCACAGTTTTTGCGTAATTTAATTCTTCTTCAATACGGCTTACATTCGCATAGTTAGCGTCTGCATGTAACCCCATTGTACGAAGACGTTCTTCACGAATATTGTTTAGTTTGAAAGGATCAATAATTAACCCCACAATTTTGCGACCAGGGATTTGGAATAATTCCTCTGGCAAAGGTACTTCTGGTACCAATGGCAAGTTGGCAGCTTTTATTTTTTTGTAGGCTAAGAACATGGACAATGGTGTCTTACTTGTACGAGAAATACCAATAATGACAATATCTGCTTTTTCAAAACCTTTTGGATTTTTCCCATCATCATATTTCACAGCAAATTCAATAGCCTCTACCTTTTTAAAATATTCTTGGTCTAGCTTATGAATCATACCCGGTGCCAATCGAGGCTCAGTCTCTGTCATGGTTCCCACTGCATTCATCACTGGGCCCATGATATCCACGGATTGCACCCCTTGCTCTTTACAAGCCATATCCAAGTAAGCACGAAGATCTGGCGATACAATAGTATGACAGATTACATGTCCACCAGCCGCTGCCTCTTTCACTACTTCATTGATTTGTAATTCATCATTAATATAGGGCACACGAACAATATCAATTGTTTCTTTATCATATTGACTCGCCGTAGCACGCGCCACAGATTCTGCTGTTTCCCCTAAAGAATCAGAGATTGCATAAATAATTTTAGCCATACTTACTCCTATCGTTTTCCACAATCCCAGAATAAACGAGTCACTGTCGTCTTTGAAATACGACCTAGCACTCGATATTCCTTATTTGCTTCTAATAATACCTTATCTATCACAGGGACGCAATCAATTTCGAAATCAATCATCCGTTCTACTGCTTCCACAACAGGCATATCCGGGTATGCTACTACTACTTTACTGGTCGGTGTCATAATCATAGAAATAGGCATAGTGTTTAAATCAGATCCACCTAAGGAAGCTCGTAATAAATCCTTACGAGATACTACACCTTTTAATATGCCATCATCACAGATTAAGATAGTTCCCACATCTTCTGTAAACATGGTCACAATCGTATCGTACACAGATGTAGTAGAGCTCACTGCCACCACACTGGACATGACTTGTGCCACTGTAAAGCTGTTGATTTCAGCAGCTAAGGGATTATTCGCCACTTTACCCACATAGTAATACCCTACCTTAGGGCGTGCGTCTAAAATACCCATCATCGTTAATACCGTCAAATCTGACCGCAAGGCTGACCTCGTTAACTCCAATTTTGTAGCGATGGCTTTCCCTGTAATAGGCCCCTCTTGCTGTACGATTTGCACGATCGATTCTTGTCGTTTTGAAAGATTCATACTATTACCTTTCTATGAAAAAGGAGACTCCTTCCAGAGCCCCCTTATGTATTACCAATCTAAAGATTCTGTATTTTGACGACCTTTGCCTGTCAAAGCATCTAGCATAATGCGTTGTTCCAATTGTGCCACCATTTTTTTAGTGGATACCACAGCATCTGGATTTACAGAAATAGAATCGATGCCATGACGAACTAAGAACTCACAGAACTCTGGATATACACTTGGCGCTTGTCCACAGATGGATACAGTTTTGCCATCTTTGTGTGCCGTTTCAATTAAATGTTTAATCGCACGTTTCACAGCCAAGTTTCTTTCATCATAAATATGTTGTACTGTTTCATTATCGCGATCACAACCCAATACAAGCATAGTCAAATCGTTGGAACCGATAGAGTACCCATCCACATATTGATTGAATTGATCTGCCAAGATAATGTTCGCAGGGATTTCAGCCATCAACCATACTTTGAAGTCTGCATTACGTTGTAAGCCATGTTCCGCCATGATGCGAGTCACTTCGGCTGCTTCCTTCACAGTACGACAGAACGGAATCATAACTTGCAAGTTTTTAAAGCCAAATTCATCGCGCACTTTTTTGATGGCTTCTAATTCTAACAAGAATGCAGGTGCATAGCGTTCATCATAGTAGCGAGAAGCGCCACGGAATCCCAATAAAGCACTGGACTCTTCTGGCTCGTACTTGTCACCACCATTCAAATCACGATATTCACTAGATTTGAAGTCGCTCAAGCGCAATACAACTTGACGAGGCGCTAAGGCTGCACATACTTTGCGCATACCTTCTGCTAAGGTATCGATAGCAAAATCACGACGTCCTGTTTCGATTAAATGCATAGGATGTTCATGGATGAAAGTAGTCCAAATGAACTCTTCACGCATTAAACCGATACCATCACAAGGTAATACACCATATTTTTCAGCCAAGTCTGGATCGCCTAAGTTCATGTAGATTTTTGTACCTGTAATAGGAGTTGGCTCAACATAGCGAGCTTCTGCAACTGGTTCTACTTTTTTCGTAGCTTCTTCTAAAATTCCATCATACACAATACCATTCGTAGCATCTACAGTAATCATTTGACCGTCGGTAATCGTTTTAGTAGCTTCTTCACTGCGAGATTTTGTACCTACAATACATGGAATCCCCAACTCACGGCTTACGATAGATGCATGACAAGTCATACCACCAGCATCGGTGACAATGGCTTTCGCTTTTTTCATGGCTGGTACCCAGTCAGGAGCAGTCATTGTAGTAACAAGGATTTCTCCTTCTTTGAAATCATCGATATCTTCTGGATTTTCGATGACATGGGCACGACCTGCTGCTTTACCTGGGCTCGCAGGAAGACCTTTTACAATAATCTTACGTTCTGTGGTAGTCGCTTCTACTACAGCTTCTTCTTTTTCTTTCTTTTGAGAGAATACAGTTTCTGGGCGAGCTTGTAAAATCCATACTTTTCCATCGCGCTCATCAATGCCCCATTCCATATCCATGTAGCAACCATAATGTTTTTCAATCGCTTTAGCATAGGTTGCTAGTTCGATAACTTGTGCGTCTGTAATCACTTGTGCACGAGCCTCTTCATCAGGAATTTTAATTTCTTCACAATCTCCATCAGGTTTACGTACTAATGCTACGTTTTTATCATTAATCATACGATCTGTAATTTGCATCGTCGCTTTGTCTACAGTGAAATTATCTGGTGTTACAGTACCTTGTACTACATATTCACCAAGGCCCCAAGAACCTTCAATGATGATCGATTTGTCATCGCCATTCATAATGTTCACAGAGAACATAACACCTGCTGCTTTGGAGTATACCATCATTTGGATAGCCGCAGACAAGGCTACCGTCATATGGTCAAAACCTTGTTTTACACGATAGTAGGTAGCACGGTCTGTGAAAGTAGATGCATAGCATTCTTTAACTTTCGCAATGATCATATCTGCGCCACGAACATTTAAGTATGTATCTTGTTGACCCGCAAAGCTAGCATCTGGCAAATCTTCTGCCGTAGCACTAGAACGAACTGCTACAAATGGGTTTTCTTCCCCAACCTTTTGAGCTAACTCTTCATAGCCCTTGCGAATCGCCTCAGCTAATGGAGCTGGCATTTCTTCATCCATAATCATTTGACGGACTTCTGCAGTGACTTTACGTAACAACGCAGAGTTCTCTACATCATGCAATTCTTCCAATTTAGCTTTAATACGTTCCACCAAACCAGTTTCTTCCATGAAATAACGATATCCATGGGCTGTCGTAGCATAGCCATAAGGAACAGGAACATTCGTAGAAGAAGTCATTTCTCCTAAAGAAGAAGACTTACCACCAACAATATCCACATCCTCACGATGCAATTCATCAAACCAAAGAACATATGCAGTATCACGACTCATGATTCATCCTCCATTAGAAATAGTATTCATAATTTAATTATATAGTACAACACATATAATAAATAGTCAAGCATTATTAAGAATGTAAGTAAAAGTGATTCAGAAAAATAATCGTCATATGCCCCAATTTATTAATAAAAAACTCCAGATAATAGCATAAGTTAAGGTAGAATATACATTCAATCATCTTATAACCGATATACCATAATTAGTATAGTACAAATAAAAAAGCACCCTATACGGGTGCTATGAATAGATTGACTAAGTGGGAGTCGAACCACACGCTTCGGACGTTTTACCTGCTATACAGCGCCCTAGGTCTTAACTTTAAGGACTGTTTTTCAAGCCATCACCAATATTTCTATTAGCGGCCTAAGGAAACCCCTCTAGTTCAGTTTTTCTTGTAAAGGCCCGCGTTCTGCTGCCATTAAACTACTAGTCAATCTATTTGAATCTATTATTCCATCTTTTTAATACTTTTGCAACTATTTGTCATGTGATTGTATTAATCTTATAGCTATGCTCAACCGATTAAATCAGTCTAACCCAAGCAGAGGAACGCAGTTAGACGTAGTAGCCTTGTGGCGGTCCTTTACTGACTATTTCATACGAACACAAGAAGAGCACCACATGTTCCTGAACAAACCTACCGTAGGATCAGTTTGAGAAGGAATATGTGGTGCTCTTCCCTTTACACTATTTAGTTAAAACTGCCACAGGCTACATAGACTAACAAGAGACGATTTTGATGAATTTCCGCTTTCCAACTTGCAACACCATACCGTCTTTCAACACGATATGCTCTTCATTGCATTTTTCGCCATCAATTTTGAATGCTCCAGCTTTAATGGATCGTCTAGCTTCTCCATTACTTGCTGTTAATCCTGCATCAGATAATAATTGTGGAACGAAAACAGGTTCTTCTGTAATAGCTACTTTATATTCAGGAATGTCTGTTGGCATCGCATGTTTTTGGAACACACGAACAAACTCTTCTTGACCAAAGTTAGCTGCTTCTTCACCGTGGTACAAACGAACGATAGTATGAGCCAATTTCATTTTCACATCTCTTGGATGCGCTGTACAAGATTCTAGGTCCTTAGCCAATTGTTCTTGCTCTTCAATAGACATATCTGTGACAAGCATAAAATAACGCATCATCAGCTCATCTGGAATCGACATAGCTTTACCATACATCTCAGCCGGAGCCTCACTAATACCGATGTAGTTACCAAGGGATTTACTCATTTTTTGAACCCCATCAAGGCCCTCTAAGATCGGCATCGTAATGATCGTTTGCTCTGGCATTCCCTCTTCACCTTGTAAATGACGGCCCATTAACAAGTTGAAAGTTTGGTCAGTACCGCCAAATTCTACATCAGCTTTCAAAGCGATAGAATCGTAACCTTGCATCAATGGATACATGAACTCATGAATGCTAATTGGTCGACCTTCTGTATATCGTTTATGAAAGTCATCTCGTTCTAACATACGAGCTACGGTGTATTTAGAAGCGAGTTTCAATACATCTGCGAAGTCTAATTTACTCAACCATTCGCTATTGAAACGAACTTCTGTTTTTTCAGGATCTAAGACTTTAAAGATTTGCTCTTGATATGTTTTCGCATTGGTAATGACTTGTTCTTCTGTCAATGGAGGACGTGTCACACTTTTACCAGTAGGGTCACCGATACGAGCTGTAAAGTCACCGATTAAGATAATGACTTTATGTCCAAAATCTTGAAATAATTTCAACTTACGCAATACTACCGTATGTCCTAAGTGAATATCTGGTGCCGTTGGGTCCAAGCCTAATTTAATAATCAACGGCGTATTAGTTGCCACGGATTTTTCTAATTTCTTTTTAAATTCATCTTCTGGTAAAAGATCAGCCACCCCATGGGAAATGAGGCGAAACTGTTCTGCTGCACTAATCATACATATCTCCTATTCTGAACCTTTCGAGGATTTAGGAACTGTAGCCGGCTCTTTCGTAGGGCCTGCTTGTTTTTTAGATCCTCCATCATCTGATGGTGATGGACTATCATCATTACTTACCTCGTCTTGTTTATCCTTATCTTTGTCTTTATCATCTTTTTTATCTTTATCGTCTTTTTTGTCTTTAGCTGGGTTTACATTACCTGCATAAGCTTCTTGTCCAACACCATCTGGAACAGGGAAGTTAGATGCTGGCGTATTCGCTAAGACAGATTGCATATACTCACGCCAGATAATCGCAGGGGTTTGACCACCTGTAATACCTCGTAAGTTCTCAGCCCCACTATCATCACCAATCCATACGACAGTGACTAACTCAGGAGTGTATCCAGCGAACCAAGCGTCTTTTTCATCATCAGTTGTTCCCGTTTTACCGGCTGCTGGTCGACCAAAGTACGCTTTAGTACCTGTACCTTGCTTAACAACAGATTCCAACATATTCGTCATCATATATGCATACTTAGCATCTACAACACGAGTTTCTTCTGGAGACCCTTCTTCTACGATGGCGCCATTACGGTCGATGATTTTTGTAATGGATACAGGTTTAACTTTCACACCATTATTTGCAAAAACACCATAAGCAACAGCTAAATCAATTGGTTTAACTCCATGTGTCATACCACCTAATGCAACCGCTAAATTATCTCGATCGCCTTCCTGGATAGTAGAAATACCCATTTGTTCTGCTAAACTTAAGACTTTTTTCATGCCAACCTTGTTAGCAGCCATAACTGCAATCACGTTATTAGAATGTACCACTGCACTACGCATAGTCATAGCACCTGAGTGATTTCTAGAATAGTTCTGCGGTGTCCATCCATAGAATTGAGTAGGTTTATCTACATATACAGTACCTGGATTATCCCCTTCCTCTAAGGCCGCTAAATAGACGATTGGTTTAAAGGAAGATCCTGGTTGACGAACAGCCATAGTGGCACGGTTAAAGGAGTCACCTCCACGACCACCTACCATCGCTATAATATGTCCATTATGAGGATTGATCGAGATCAACGCACCTTGAGGCTGATGTAATCCATTTTCATCAGTATAGTAATCAGGCAAGTTTTGCATAGCTTTCTCTGCAGCACTTTGTGCCTTTCTATCGATCGTCGTATAGATTTTCATACCTTCTTTGTAGATGGCATCAGCTCCATATCGTTCAGATACTTCATTGATCACATAATCGATGAAATACCCTAAACCACCATGTTCAGATGTAGTTTCTGGTTTTTCTGCCAACTGTAAATCTGCTTGTTTTGCTTCTTCGGCTTGTGCAGGAGATAAGTAATCATATTTTACCATCTGTCCCAACACAACAGCCTGTCTATCTTTAGCTGCTTGTAAATTGGTAAATGGGGAGTAATAGTTTGGACTTTGTGGTAATCCTGCTAATACCGCCATTTGTGCTAATGAAAGATCCTGTACATCTTTACCAAAGTATACATGCGATGCAGTTTGTACACCATATGCACCTTGACCAAAATAAATTTGGTTCATATACATTTCTAAAATTTCTTGCTTCGTATATTTTTGTTCAATCCGCAATGCTAACAGTGCTTCCATCACTTTACGTTTGAATGTACGATCTTGCGTTAAGAAAGCATTACGAGCTAACTGTTGCGTGATAGTAGAACCGCCTTCAGCTACACCATCGTGAGCAAGATTTACCCACAAAGCACGCATGATACCAATTGGGTCAATACCATGGTGACTATAAAAACGATTATCCTCTGTCGCAATAAATGCATTTTGAAGGTTCTTTGGCATATCTGCCAATTTCACTGGCAATCGATTTTCCGTGGAATGAACCGTCGTAATTAACTCCCCATCAGCATCATAAATTTGAGATGAAGCTGCTGGTTTTACATTACTCACATCTGGCAACGAAGACATAGTGGCTCCTAAAAAGCCACAACCTGCGCCTGCCACAATTAATATAAACAAGATAAAGAACATCCAAAAGGATCGTTTCCATGATGATTTTTTCTTTACCGGTTTCTTTTTCACAATCCGTCTCCGAGGAGGAACAGACGTTGATGAACTAGGACTCATATGTCACCTCTCTAAAGCTCATTATTTCCTATAGAACTCCCTTAATTATACTCTATTTGCATATTTTTGTACAAATCGAATTATATCCCTAGCATATCACTACAACTTAGAAAAATATGAACGTCATCAAAACAAACCTAACATAAGATTCGTTATTTCAACAGTACTGTAGTCGCACCTGCACCACCTTCATCTAAGCTTGCCACATCGTAATCACCAATGCCAGGCAAAGTCCTTAAATATTCATGTACTCCAGCACGTAAGGCACCAGTTCCTTTACCATGTATAATACGAACAGAGTTCAACCCTGCCAAAATAGCTTGATCAATAAATCGACCTACTTCTACAACAGCTTCATCTACCGTTTTACCAATGATGTTTAATTCCGTTGACGCCTGTTGTTGGCGAACTACAGCCAACCCTGACCGTTTCCGTTGACGATTGGACATAGGTGCAGGATTTTCTTTACGCAATAAAGCACTAGCTTCCTCACGAGTGGCTGCTAATAGATCCTTTTCTTTCACAGTCACCGTTAGTCCATTCATATCCACTTGAATCCGTTTCCCTTGGATAGCCAATATAGTTCCTAACGATTGTAGGTTATCTAGGAACACTACATCGCCCACTTTTACCTTAGTCACATCTAATTGATCTCGTTTTTCTATCACACCTGTAGGAACAGCTACATTGGATACGCCTTTTCTAGCTTTAGAAATAGCATCTTGACGCTTTTGTTTATCCGTTTCATTAAAGGAACCTTTTAACTCTTTAATGATTTGTTCACTTTCAATACGAATTGAACGCTTCATATTTTGCGCTTCTTCACGTGCTTTTTCTAAGATAACTTTTTTCTTATCTTGTAATGCTTTTTTATCTCGCATCACTTGGGTACGCATACGGCGAACTTCTTCTTGTTCTTTTTTCAAAGCTCGTTCTCGTTCTTGCATTTTACGTAGCTCTTGGTTTAACTCACGGAGCATATCTTCCATAGCACTGCGTCCATTCAGCTCCCACTGTTTGCGAGCTAAGTCTACTACCTCTTGGGGTAAACCTAAGCGTGCTGCAATGCTAAGAGCATGAGAACTACCTGCTACGCCAATATGTAAACGATATGTTGGACGCAAAGTTCTTTCATCAAACTCTACATGACCATTTTCGACACCTTCCGTTTGGTATGCATAGGTTTTCAGCTCATTATAGTGAGTGCTGACCATCATTAATGCGCCCTTTTTACGGAAATATTCAATGATTGCAATCCCTAAGGCACTTCCTTCTTCTGGATCCGTACCAGAACCTAATTCATCTAGTAACACTAAATCATTTGGTCCTACCTTTTTCAGTATCCGAATTACCTGCGACATATGGGCAGAGAAGGTACTCAAGCTAGCTTCAATACTTTGTTCATCCCCAATATCTGCATAAATATGGTGAAAGATTGGTAACGTAGACCCACTGTCCGCTGGAATACATAATCCACTCTGGTTCATCAATGCCAACAACCCCAAAGTCTTTAAGGATACCGTTTTACCCCCAGTGTTGGAACCGGTAATTAGTAAAATACGATACTTCGTCCCCAAAGTGATGGTAGTAGGCACTACCACATTAGGAGCCAACATAGGATGGCGAGCTTGTAGTAGGTTTACTTCTCGACCTTGACTGATCGTAGCACGAACAGCTTTCATCCGTATAGCCAACTCCGCCTTACCATAGACAAATTCTACGTGAGATACACGTTTACATGCATCCAGTAATGTATCTGCATGAGCTCGTACCAGTTCCGTTAGTTCTTTGTAAATACGAAGCACTTCTTGTTCCTCTGCCAAGATAGCCTCTTGCAATTCATTATTTAAATCCACCAAACGCATCGGCTCAATATACAAAGTAGCTCCTGTGGCAGAACGATCATGAATCAACCCTGGAAAAGCTCCTCGATATTCCTGTTTTACAGGAATGACGTAGCGATTATTACGCATAGTCACGATAGCTTCTTGAAAATATTTTTGATTATCCTTGTCCTGTAATATTCGTTGAAGGTCATTTTTAATAGCGTTCTTTGTACGACTCATAGTCATGCGCAACTGTTGTAATTTTGGTGTAGCACTATCCAATAAAACACCATAGGCATCAAAAGTCCGTTCAAAGCGTTTTGTCAGCTTATCATGATTTGCTAAATCCTGTACCCACAAAGATAGCAATGGATAGAGCAAATATTTTTCTTTAAAAAATCGATGCATCCGATTATATGCCAAGATAGTAGTATGCAAGTCCCAAAGTTCTTCACGAGTCAAAATGATTTCTTTACGACTTTTTGAACAGGTAGTACGAATATCTTTCGTGCCACTGATAGGTTGCTCCACTTCTTGCTCTAAAGAGCGCATAGCTTCCACAGTTTCATCTAGAGCATCTTCAATTTTTTGACGGTTGTGCATAGGTTGTAAATTTAGTGCATATTCTTTAGCAATGGCAGATGAACACACATCAGCTAGCTTTTGTCGTATATGTTGAAAGTCTAAGACTTGTTCACTATTCATTATGATTCCCCTAAAATTCCTTTAAAAAAGTGTCCTCGTGTGATATGAGTAGCTCCTTCTTTACTCGGTGCTTTCAAAGTCCCCTCTAGTAATTGATGATACATACTCACCTCTTTAGCAATCCATTTAGGACCTCGTTGTCTTCCATCAATGACCAACCGCTGTAACCCAGAACGGCGTAAGTCGTCGATATAGCTTTTCATATCTAGCTCTCGACTATTCATAATATGAGTGCGACAGAATGGATCTGTATAGATAGGGAATAACTCACCTTTTCTATCTTGTAAGGAATACTCTTTTTTCGTGCATACTAAAGGGCATCCCCGTTTATAGCCTGTACCTGCAAAACTGCTGATAGGACAATATTCAGAAATCATCAATTCTACACGGCCTTGCACAATAGCACCAATAGGCATAATGTCTTTACTAGCCATCATATTCATTTGATGTAAGGTAGCTTCTAAGGACACATTAGTAGTACTAAATCCTAAGTCATTCAATATAGCAAGAGAGTGTGAATTGAAAGTTTGCAGACCTGTATCACCTTCCACCACACCGGTATATCCCAGTTGATGTAATACTTCCAAAGCCCCCAAGAAATGCACTCGAATCCCATCTGGATTGGCTTGTACCATATGAGTTACCATATCCCTAAAGGCTGTACTTTCATTATCCTTAATCACCCTTGGGGTACTAAATAAAATTTCCTTGTTAGCCTCACGGCACATTTGTACAGCTTCTTGATATACGGAATATGCCACTGGGATTCTGTGTAATGGATCGCCAAACACAATACGGTCTACTGGCGTCATAACTGCCTGCTGCAGTCCTTCTAAGGAATCCACCAAGATTTCTAATTGTTTTGTACTAGATTCTAGGATATCCACCTGTGTAAATCCTAACACCTGTCCTACAGTTTTTGTCATATCACCCAATAGTTCCATCCCATTTGGCAAATTCTCTTTACGAGCTTCCCAGGACTCGACGTATTGACCGATAAGTAATTCCTCCATAGCATCTACGGCACTTCTGCGAAGGCTATTTAATACACTACTAGGCCACATATAAGGTCCTTCTGGAACTGTTACATGATCTAAATCAAACAGCGTATTTCCTAAACGACCTAATTGTTCCGTAATTTTCTCCACAGAGGTAGGTTTGTTAGTAGCGATTTGCAATACATATTCATCAGTGACGGTTATGGTTTGACCAGACTCTAACATCATCGTCAATGACACAGTGCTACCTTCTTCGCCATGCAAGAACATATAGGACTTGTATTTACGAGTAAAATCTTTTAACCCCCGTTGTTTGGTGTATCCACCTTGGCTGGCACGATAGACCTTGCCTGCACTAATAGTTTCCGTGAGTGAAATGTGATATATATTACGATCAAAAGTCATATCCGCCGTCACTGTAATATAGTGTACATCTCCCGTATGGGCGATGACTTTCAGCAAGTCGCCTTCTGCTACAGCCTCCTTAGTGCGCAAGACCAGCATACGTCCTTTAACCTGTCCTTCCCCAAGGTATTTTCCTAAATGGTTAGGCGCACTGATGGTCATCATCGACTTAGAGCCATTATTTTCTAAGTAGGCTGTAGAGAAACCACGATTAAACCCCTCTTCTAAACGAGCAAAATCTTCCTTAGTCGCCTGCCCCGCACGATTAATGATAGTCCGATACGTGCCGATTACTTCATGCACATAGCTTACCTTTTTCATGCGACCCTCTACTTTGAAGGATGCTACACCAGCTTCGATAAGCTCTTTCATATAGGCACTATAGTTCAAATCCTTAGGGCTCATGATATAGGTTTCTTTGTCGTGTGTAATTTGCTCACCATCTAAAGTAACCAATTGATATGGCAAGCGACATGGTTGGGCACAAGACCCACGGTTCCCACTACGACCACCGATAAAACTACTCATCAAACATTGTCCAGAATAAGAAATACAAAGAGCTCCATGAATAAAGACTTCTATTTCAGCCTTTGCATGTTTACAGATATGACGGATTTCATCTAAGCTCAATTCTCTAGATAAAACCACTCGTGTAAAACCCAATCGTTCTAAAAATTGTACAGTCTCTAAATTGGTAGCTGTCATTTGGGTACTTCCGTGAAGTTCTAGAGAAGGTGCTACTTGACGAGCAATTCTTGCCACGCCCAAATCTTGTACAATAATGCCGTCTACACCAATGCGTTCTAACTCACGCAAATGATCTGCTAAGGCTTTGCTTTCACGATCACCTACTAGAATATTCACGGTTACGTAAATACCCACTTGTAATATATGAGCTAGGCGCAGAGCTTCTCGTAACTCATCATACTCAAAATTTCCTGCATGAGATCGAGCATTGAATACCTTGCCACCTAGATAAATGGCATCAGCCCCTGCTTCAAGGGCTGCCATGAAGTTTTCCATTGTCCCTGCTGGGGCTAATAATTCCATCATAACTCCTTAATACTAAATCGGTCACCCCTGAAAGAGATGACCGATTCTATACATCCCGTAGGATTTACATGTTATCGTAATGTACAACCTTTATCAGCTAATGTTGCTAAAATCGCTTGGATTCTATCTTCAATATCAGCATCTACCAATGTTCCTTCATGAGAACGGAAAGATAACGTATACGCTAAACTACGATATCCTTCTTGAATATGTTCTCCTTCATATACGTCAAAGATACGAACATCTTCTAAATACTGTCCGCCTTCTTGCTCCATGACAGACAAAATTTCTCCAGCTTGCACCGTTTTTGGTGCCACAATCGCTAAGTCACGACTTGTACCAGGGAATTTAGAAATACCTGTGAAAGAAATACCTTTACGGTTTACTTGTAACAATGCTTCTAAATCCATTTCGAACAAGTACGCTTTACCATTGATATCATAATGGCTTGCAACTTGTGGATGCAATTCACCAAAACGTACGATTTCAACATCCTCTACAGTGATACTAGCACTCACACCTGGATGTAAATAATGTTCTTGGCTACGGCTGATTTCATACTCTTCAACACCAAGATTTGCTAATACAGATTCAATAATACCTTTTAGATCATAGAAATCTACATTTCTAGCCGGTACATTCCATTCTTGGCTATCCCATTTGCCTAGGATAACCCCTGCTGCCATCGTGCGTTCTTTTGGCAATTCTGTGAGTGGTAATGCCTTCGGTTCGTACACAGCAGCCACTTCAAAGACAGCTAAATCCAAATTCTTTTGTGCTACATTGCGTTTTGCTGTTTCTAATACGCTAGGCACCAAAGTAGTACGCATTACAGGGAATTCCTCTGAAATTGGGTTCAGAATAGGAATCGCTTGATGTCTGCTATCTGTTTCAGGAATCAACAAATCTTGTAAACTATCTTTATGCATGAAACTGAAAGTAATAATTTCATCTAAACCCGATTCAGCCAAAGCATGTTTCACATCATGTACTAATGCATGCATAGGAGACACTGTCCCCGTTTGGATACGTGCCAATGGTGTAGTAGGTGCGATATTATCATAATTATGAATGCGTGCTACTTCTTCTGCAATATCTGGCATGCCTGTTACATCATCACGCCAAGATGGGATAGTTGCTACTAATGCCTTACCATCAACTTTCACGTCGAAGGATAAGGTTGTTAAAATGTTAACCATCTCTTCTTCTGCAATATTCGTACCCAAATACGCATTCACAGCTTCACTCGTGAAAGATACTGTACGCACTTCTTTCGCAGTTGGATATACATCGATTATACCTTTTGCTACCGTAGCACCTGGTGTAATGTCCAATAACAATTGTGCTGCCCGATCTAACGCTAGTGGTGTCACTTCACTATTCACACCACGTTCAAAACGACCAGATGCCTCAGAGCGCAAGCCTAATGCACGAGACGTACGGCGAATGGATGCTCCATTAAATACAGCAGCTTCCAATACAACTGTTGTTGTTGCATTGGATACTTCACTATCAGCACCACCCATCACACCAGCTACCCCTACAGGACGGTCAGCATCAGCGATAACAAGCATAGTATCTGCTAATGTGCGATCATTGCTGTCTAAGGTTTGAATTACTTCTCCCTCTGTAGCTTTACGAGCTACTAAACTATGTCCATGAAGATGATCATAGTCGTAAGCATGCATTGGTTGACCTAATTCCAACATTACATAGTTCGTTACGTCCACCACATTATTGATAGGACGAATACCGCAATTACGCAAACGATTTTGTAACCATAATGGAGATTTTTGAACTTTTACATTTTCGATTAAACGTCCCATGAAACGAGAGCATAATTCTGTATCCTCAATGGAGATACTTAAACGACCTTCAATAGACGGTCCCTCTTCTTGGACTGTGACCACTGGGAATGTAGCTTCTGATTTACCTAATACGGCAAATTCTCGGCTTAGACCCACCATGGAGAAACAATCTGCACGGTTTGGCGTTAATTCAAATTCATAGACTATATCGTTAAGACCCAATACTTCTTTTACGTCTTGACCAATAGCTGTACCTTCCGGGAAGATATAAATGCCAGTAGCTTCTTCTGGTAATACTACATCTGTAGATAAACCAAATTCTGCTACAGAGCAGAACATGCCTTCTGACGTTTGTCCGCGAAGTTTGCCCTTTTTGATTTCTGTACCATCTGCTAAACGAGATTTATGGTACGCCACAGGAACAATCTGTCCCACTGCCACATTGGTTGCGGCTGTTACGATTTGTTTCGTCACAGGCTCCCCTTCTTCTGTTAAGCATTCTACTTGGCATACTTGCAATTTATCTGCGTCAGGATGTTTCGTAATCTCAACGATTTTTCCTGTGTATATCTTTTTAATACCTGTATCACAGTTGATTACTTCTTCTACTGGAATACCCGCTTGTGTTAAGGTATCTGCAAACTCTTGAGGGTTCTCGCCAATATTCACAGATACATAGTCTTTCATCCATTGTAAACTAGCTTTCACGATAACCTCCTAGAATTGCGTTAAGAAACGTTTATCATTTTCATAGAACAAACGTAAATCATTAATACCATATTTCAACATTGCGATACGTTCTACGCCCATACCAAAGGCAAAACCTTGCACTTCATTTGGATCGTAACCATTCAATTTCAACACATTTGGATGTACCATACCACAACCAAGAATTTCTAACCAGCCTGTATGAGAGCATACACGGCATCCTTCACCGTGGCACATGCAACAAGAAATATCTACTTCTGCACTTGGTTCTGTAAATGGGAAGAAACTTGTACGGAAACGTACGGCTGTATCTTCACCAAACATGTGTTTCAAGAACAATTCCAATGTTCCTTTCAAATCAGAGAAGGTAATATTCTTGTCGATGACAAGACCTTCTACTTGATGGAACACTGGAGAATGTGTAGCATCATAGTCCCAACGATATACTTTCCCTGGTGCAATCATGCGGATAGGTGCATTTTTTTCACTGCGTTGTAATGTTCTAGCTTGCACTGGAGATGTATGGGTACGAAGTAGTACGGAGTCTGTAATATAGAAAGAATCCTGCATATCACGAGCTGGATGGTCTACAGCTAAATTCAAGCATTCAAAGTTAAAATAGTCCGATTCAATTTCAGGACCTTCTTCTACAGCATAGCCCATGGACACAAAAAATTGCTCAATTTCTTCATTGATTTGTGTTAACGGGTGCAAATGACCTTTGCGAACAGGACGACCAGGTAAGGTAATATCGATTGTTTCCTGTTTTAACTTAGCAGCCAATACGGCAGACTCCATTTGTTGTTGCACACCGTCTAATGCCTCTTCCAATGCGACACGAACTGTATTCACCAAGGCTCCCATAGCAGGACGCTCTTCTGGAGATAGTTTACCTAAGCCTTTTAACAAGGATGTAACTTCCCCTTTTTTACCTAAATAGGTAACACGAATATCCTGTAATTCCTGCAAGTTCGCAGCCCCTTGTATTTGGGCAATTGCTTTCTCTTGCAATGCTTGCAATTGTTCTTTCATTGATTCCTATCCTCCAACTATTCTTCATCTAATAACGACCATGGTAATTCTGGTAACGCCAAATCGTCAAGAACCATAAAGGTTCCACTTCCCATATAGACGAGTTCTCCCATGTCGTTATACAAACGACAAGATGTAACCATCGTGCTCTGTCCTTTGTGCTCCACATTGGATACACCACGAATTCTTGCATTGTTAGGCAATGGTTTCACAAAGTTACCATTGATTTGTGCCGTTGTCACTTGCTTTCCTAAGGTAATACAAGCCAATCCCATGAGGTAATCTGACAAACTCAAATGCACCCCACCATACACATCGCCTCGTGGATTACTGTGTAATTGTTCTTCACTGTGAAAGTCTAGTTCCACATGTCCAGGAGATACATTCTTAAGTGTTACATGATGCAACACTTCAAAAGGATGTGAACTTGTATGGTCTTGAAAATATTCCAGCAATGTCTTATGTTCCATATTTGTAACCTCTCTAAGCTTATCTCTTTATTATAGAGGATATACTACCTCATTATCAATAGATAGACCTAGAAATCCTTGATTAAATTCAACAAGCCCTCCTCATCTATCACTGGGATGCCTAATTGTTCTGCCTTAGTTAATTTACTACCTGCATCTTCACCAGCAATCACTAAGGTTGTCTTTTTGCTGACAGAGCCTGTTACCTTGGCGCCATGAGCTTCTAGGATAGCTCCTGCTTCAGTGCGTCCCATGGAAGTGAGCTTACCAGTCAATACAATAATTTGTCCTTCTAATTCATTGCCAGCTGCTTCTTGTACTTCCTCTTCTAATCGTACACCAGCATTACGCAATCCTTCAACCAATCGTCTATTACGATCATCACCGAAGTATTCTACTAAGCTTTTCGCCATAGTTGGACCGATTCCATCAATGCTAGTCAACTCATCTATGGTGGCATTCATTAGGCTATCAATGGAAGTAAAGTATTTAGCAATGGTTTGCCCTGCTTTAGCACCAATTAAACGTATACCCAGTCCAAATAAAACTCGACCTAAGCCACGTTGTTTAGAATCGTCAATCGCTTTTAGTAAGTTTTGCGCCGACTTTTTGCCCATTCGCTCTAAGGATGTAATATCCTCTTCTTTCAAATGATACAAGTCCACTACCGTTTCAATACGATGGTTGGTTACTAAGGCTTCTACAATACTTGGTCCTAATCCATCAATGTTCATGGCATCACGGGAGGCAAAGTGAATGATCCCTTCCTTCTCTACTGCAGGGCAATGTTCATTACTGCAATAGATCGCCACTTCCCCGTCACGACGTAACGTAGGAGATTCACAAACAGGACACATGCTAGGCATTTCATAAGGTGTTGCATCAGCGTGTCGTTTGTCTAGTACTACCGAAATTACCTCTGGAATGATTTCTGCCGCTTTATGAATACGCACTGTGTCACCAATGCGAATGTCTTTTTCTTTAATAAAGTCTTCATTGTGCAAAGTAGCCCGTGATACATTCGTGCCAGATACGAAGACAGATTCCAATTCTGCAGTTGGCGTTAACACCCCTGTGCGCCCTACATTGATCGTAATATCTTTGACTATGGTCTCCACTTCTTCCGGTGGATATTTAAATGCCGTCGCCCATTTCGGGTCCTTCGCTGTGGTCCCCAATGTCTCTTGGTCTTCAAAGTCATTTACTTTTATCACCATACCATCTGTATCATAGGGCAAGCTATGACGCTCTGTATCCCAATAGCGTATATGCTCCACAACCTCTGTAATAGAATCACATAACTTATAATGAGGATTTACATGAAATTTGAAAGCTTCTAATTGCTGCAGCAATTCATATTGTGTATGTATATTAGATCCTTCCGAAGAGCCAATAGCATAAGCAAAAAAATCTAAATTTCGACTTGCCGTAATGGCTGGATCTTGTTGACGTAACGAACCTGCTGCCGCATTGCGTGGATTGACAAACGTCTGCAAGCCAGCTTCTTCTCGTTCTTCATTGATCCGTTTGAACTCCTTGTGTGGCATATAAGCTTCTCCACGAATTTCAATGAAAGGAGGTGCATTTTCAATGACTAATGGAATGGACTGGATAGTTTTTACATTGGCTGTTACATCTTCCCCTACACGACCATCACCACGTGTGACAGCTCGCACAAAGAGACCATTTTCATAATGTAAGTTAACCGCTAAGCCATCAATCTTCAATTCCACCACATATTGCGGCGCATGACCCAACTCTTTTTCGCAGCGCATCCCAAATTGTTCTACTTCAGCATCATTGAATACATTACTTAAACTGAGCATACGTTGTCCATGCACTACTTTTTCAAAGCTGCCTTCTACCTTTGCCCCTACTCGTTGTGTAGGAGACGTAGGCACAATATATTCAGGATGAGCCGTTTCTAAATCCACTAATTTTCGATATAATACATCATAGTCATAATCTGAAATGATAGGCGCATCTTTTACATAGTACAAATAGGCATGATGAGCTAATTCTCTTTGCAATTGTTGAATTTCTTCTTGAATCTTCATTATATTTATTTCCTTAGTTTTTGTATCGGTGCAAATTTAGCCATAATTTGACGCAACCCTTGTGTAGGGAACTCAATTTTTAATTTTACATTAGCACCTTCACCAACTACATCAACCACTGTACCTTCGCCCCATTTCGTATGCAGAGCTGTATCACCCACAGCCCAGTCAACAACTTGTGGATTCCGAATGATCGGTTTTGTGACAGGACGGTTTGCCACCGACTGATGAAATGGCACATTGCGTTGTAATTCTTCCTTCACAGTGCGTTTTGGGCGAAGTTCTTCCACCAATTCTTGAGGAATCTCCTTTAAAAAACGAGATGGTAAATAACTCATCGTTTTACCAAATACAGTACGAGAAGCAGCATTCGATACATATAGCTCTTCTTCTGCCCTTGTAATTCCTACATAAGCAATACGGCGCTCTTCTTCCACTTCTTCAGGGTTCATCAAGGTCCTGCTATGTGGGAATAACCCTTCTTCTAAACCAGCTAGAAATACCACTGGAAATTCAAGACCTTTTGCGGCATGTAATGTCATCAAGGTCACTTTAGATTCTTCTTGTTCAAAGGAATCTACATCATTCACCAATGCTACTTGCTCTAAGAAATCTTGCAATGTACCTTCAGGATTGGTGTCCATAAATTCCTTTGCCACAGACACTAACTCCCCGATATTTTCTAACCGTGCTTGATCCTGTGGATCTGTGCTATTTTCTAGCTCCACCACATAACCAGTTCTATCTAAAATAGCTTCAATAATACCTTGTACAGAAAGTTCTGTAGCTTCATTTACAAGAGTAAAAATTAGGCCCATAAAATCTTCTAACTTTTCTTTTGTTTTTCCTTTAATCGTAGGTATTTGATCTAATTGGCTTAAGGCTAGAAACATAGAACTATTGGTAGATCGTGCAAAATCTTGTAATTTACCAACAGTAGTTAATCCAATACTACGTTTTGGCACATTAATAATACGTTGTAAACAAATATCATCAAAAGGGTTCATCAAAATTCGTAGATAGGCTAAGATATCTTTGATTTCTTTACGATCATAGAACTTCGTCCCCCCTACCATGGTGTAAGGAATTCCTCGTTTAATCATAGATTCCTCTAGTACACGAGATTGCGCATTTGTACGGTACAGAATCGCCATATCTCCATAGCTTCGATTATGAATCTCTTTTTGCTTTTTAATAGTATCCCCTATGAAAGCCCCTTCTTCTTGTTCCGACTGTGCTTCAAAATGACGGATTTTGGCACCTTCTGCTTTATCTGTCCACAATACTTTTTCAGGGCGTCCCTCGTTGTAATCAATAACAGCATTAGCAGCCTCTAAAATCGTTTTCGTCGACCGATAGTTTTGCTCTAATTTAATAAGTTTTGCCTTAGGATAATCCTTTTCGAAATCTAAGATATTTTGAATATCTGCCCCACGCCATGCATAAATACTTTGATCCACATCCCCTACGACACATAGATTATGCCATTTAGAAGCTAATAAAGATGCCAATGTGTATTGAGCATGGTTTGTATCTTGATATTCATCAATCATTATGTATCGAAATCGATGACTATACTTTTCTAATACAGTGGGATTTTCTTGCAATAATTTAACGGCCACTAATAATAAATCATCAAAATCTAAAGCATTATTTTTACGCAATTCTGCTTCATAATAATCGTACACTTTAGACACTTGTTGCGTATAGAAGTCACGAGCATTACGTCTGAAATCCTTAGCTAACTGCAATCTGTTTTTTGCATCACTAATCTGCGCCTGCATAGCTCCTACAGGATAATATTTATCATCTAAATTTAATGCCTTTATGGCTTGTTTGATAACAGTCTGCGAATCACCAGAATCATAAATAGAAAAATTTTTACTATAGCCCATAAAGGAATCTAATTCAAAACGTAAGAATTTAGCGCAGAAAGAATGGAATGTGCTGAGCCAAATACGATGTGCCGTATCACCAACCAAACCTTCTACACGTTCCTTCATTTCTTTTGCCGCTTTATTGGTAAAGGTGATGGCTAAAATTTCATAGGGGCTTACTCCTTGTGTCAACAAATAGGCGATACGATATGTTAATACTCGTGTTTTTCCTGACCCAGCGCCAGCCAATATAAGTAGAGGACCTTCTGTGGCATATACAGCCTCTTGTTGCTCTTTATTTAAACCGTCAAATATCATAATACCTCTCTTGCATAGAACAAGGGTGCGCTGAGTTTATACTCCAACGCACCCCCTAGTATCAATTAGCCTTTCATAGCACCCACGATAGGTGGTACTACTTGTTTTTTACGGGATAATGTATGTTCTAAATATACTTCATTGTCCACAGGTTGTGCATTAAATGCAGCTGCTACCACATCATTCGCATCACCAACAAATATTAAATTAGTGGCTTCTGTTAAAATGTTTGTAATCATTAAGTAAGAAGCACTGTAATTATTAGCACTGCGCAATTCTTCCATCGCTTTTAACAAGCAACCTTTGCGACCTAAAATATCTGTTGTATCCATCACTTGGATTTGTCCAATACTGATGATTTTACCATTTGCTTCAAACTCTTTTAAATCTGTGCGAACAATTTTTTCATCAGAATAGTCGGACACATCAGAGCCGGCTTTTAATAATTCCATGCCATACTCTTCTAAGTTAACACCAGCGATAGTTGCTAATTTTCTTGCCGTTTCTTTATCTTTTTCAGTACAAGTAGGAGAACGGAACAATACTGTATCAGAAATGATAGCAGATAGCATCAACCCTGCAATATTTTTAGGAATCTCTTGACCATATTGCCAGTATAGATTAGCAAGAATCGTGCAAGTACATCCTACAGTTTCATAATGAATGAAAATAGGATTATCTGTCACTAAACCACCGATACGATGATGATCGATATTTTCGATTAATTCTGCTTCTTCGATATCGTCAATAATTTGTACTTTTTCATTGTGGTCCACAAGAACAACTTTTGTTTTTTGCTTTGGAGCTTCTACATTAGAACGAATGATACCTAAGTATGTACCATTATCCACTACAGGATATCCACCGATGTGGGAGTTAGTTTTGAAGTCACGTAATTTCGTTTCTTTGCTAATCACTTGGCAAGAAGTTTTTGTGCAAATCTCACCAGCTGTAGCTATGTGACCACCCATCGCTGCTTCTAAGGCATCAATCAAACGTTGTGCCGTAATCGTACCTACATAAGTAGTTTCATTTTCTACAACTGGAATACGATTCATTTCATGTTGCTTACGCCATGCTAATACATCTTGTAAAGATGCCTTTGCATCTACGGCTGGAATTGCTTCTAGTACATCTTCTACTGTAACTGCAAAAGATGTAACAATCTCAGGATGTTCAAATCCAAAGTATTGTAATGCAAAGGATGTTTCTTTATTAGCTTGGCCTGCACAAATTGGTTGTGCTGGAATACCCATTTGATTTTTTAAGTTTGCATAAGAAATAGCAGAACAAATAGAGTCTGTATCAGGGCTCTTATGTCCTGTCACTAAAATTGTATCTCTTAACATAGTGTCACCTCATATAATCTTCACTTGAGTTATTTATTAATGTTCTTACATTATACCATAAACGCTTAGAAAATGCATACAAAAAAGGCCTTGCAAACTTCTGTTTACAAGACCTCTTCATTCGTTTCTATTATGCATTTTTAGAAACTACTTGTTCTCCTTTGTAAGAACCACATGTTGGGCAAACGCGATGCGGCATCATTGGTTCGTGACATTGTGGACAAGCTACATAACCAGGTACTTCTAATTTCCAGTTAGCACGACGACGATCGCGACGGCATTTGGAAAGTCTACGCTTTGGTACTGCCATTATCTGCACCTCCTTAACATAATCACTAGGTATTAATCATCATTTTCTTCCTTCAGCAATGTTCTTAGCACTGCTAATCGAGGATCTACCACAAAGGATTCACAAGAGCATGGTGAAACATTTTGATTTGCTCCGCAATGAACACACAATCCTTTGCAATCATCCTGACATAACACTTGAGAGGGCTCATTGATGATTAATGTTTCCCGAATGGTCTCCGTTAGATCGATTTCTTCCCCATCGAAAGAAATCACATCATCGTCTCCATAGGTGGAATGTGAAACACCAAAAGTCTCTTCAAATGGAACAGTATGGGTATAATTAGTATCGGTTAAGCATCTTGAGCACTCATAATGTCCATTTGTCGTAATCGTGCCATTCACCACATAATGTTGACCATCGTAACGAAGCTCACCACTAATGGTTATATCATGACGGCTCCAAGGAAAAGCAGATACGTCACCAAGATCATCCCCTGATGTCGTACATAGAAAAGGGACTATACGTCCAATCTGTTCTTTTGCTTGCTCTACTTGCAGTTTCATAATTTTACCTCGACTATACTATTATAGCTACCTATACTATCTTTGTCAAATACTAGCACTATATGTTGTTGATTTTCCTAAAAACTCATACAAGACTTAGCGCTGGCTTGTCATGTTAAAAAGAGCTCCCCTACTGGAGAGCCCTTATGTATGTGGATTAATCTACCAAATAAATTAATTACATTTCTTCGAATTGGTCTTTACCAACCCCACAAACTGGGCAAAGGTAATCAGCTGGTTGATCTTCGAATTTAACGCCTTCAACAGCTTCGTCATAAATCCAACCGCATACTACGCAAACGTATTTTTTATCCATCGTGTGCACCACCTTTCGTACTAACTAGTTATCTCAGATACTTCATCTATAAACAGTATACCACCACAATCGAAAACTTTCAATATATTCTCAATCTTTTTCTATGTTATTTTTGTATACCTATTTGCAAACTACGCATAGTAACTGATTGGTACAACATATTGAATATCCTCAACGAATGCGTACATATCACCAACGTCGACTGGCTCCACCGCCTCCGGAAGAGCCACCGCCGAATCCTCCGAAACCGCCTCCACCTGAACGTCCTGAATTACCTCCACCTCGTCCAGAAGCAAGTATCCACAGCAAAGATTGTGTTAAGGTTCCTCCCAAGAATGCAAAATCAACAATGACCAATAAGAATATGCCCACACCTATCAAGAGAAGATCAAAAGTTGTCAACGGTACACTCTCTGTACCTGTATCAATTTGACTTCCATCAATGGATACGCCATATTCCTTGGCAGCCTCACCTACCAGCACTCGATAGGTAGCGACTATACCTTGACCTATGTGCCCCTTTTTAAACGCTGGGCTCGCATACTCGTCTAATATTTGGCCTGCCTTAGCATCATTGATAGCGCCTTCTAGCCCATAGCCAACTTCAATACGCATTTGTCTATCTTTCAAGGCTACTAAGAACAAAATACCATTATTAGTCTCTTTTTGACCTATCCCCCAGGAACGGAATACTCGATTCGCATAGTCTGTTACATCTTCACCATCCAACGTAGGGACCACTAACACAGCTATTTGGGCTTTAGTCTTTTTCTCTAGTTCCAAGCCCATTTGATTCATAGTCTGAATTTCTTCTTTGCTTAGACTCTGTGTTTGATCTAATACATACCCATTCTTAGGGGGATGTGGCACATCTAAGGCAAAGACAGAAACACTAGCAACAAGCATCCATATAGTTATTAATACACGGCTAATACTGACAGCCCATGTCCATCGTTTTGTCATTCTACCTCCCTAATAAGATAGCCAATCTATATACAGAATTAAAACTGTACTTTAGGCGCACCTTGTGCATTTTGATCAGCTTCAAAGTATGGTTTTACTTGAAATCCCATAGAGCCAGCAATTAATGATGCTGGTAGTGTGCGAATCTTTAAATTATAAGCTTGTACACTACCATTATAATCTTTACGAGCTACGGCAATGCGATTTTCTGTACCTGCCAACTCATCTTGTAATGCTCTAAAATTTGCATCTGCTTTTAAGTTTGGATAGTTTTCTACTACAACTAGTAAACGACTCAAAGCACTACTTAACTCTTGATTTGCTTTTGCCGTTTCTTCCACCGTCTTCGCACCACCTAGTTTAGCTCGTGCATCTGCTACTGCTTGGATGCTGTCCTTTTCATGCGATGCATAACCTTTTACAGTGTTTACCAAATTCGAAATTAAATCAGAGCGTCGTTGCAATTGTGTTTGCACCTGTGCCCACTGACTATTCACCTGTTCTTCCGTTTGCACCAAGCCATTATAAGAACTAAAAATCCAAATTAAGATAACACCTAAAATACCAAAACCAATTATCCAAGACTTTTTCATAAGCCCTCCTTTTCATGTCCTCGCATATAATAAGCTGCTACTCCTTGTTAGCACATTGTATCATATACGTGTCTACTTCCTAATCATTAACTAGTCGATATTATAATCACTTCATGCACCATTCCCCATAGAAAAGTAAACCACCATGTGTATGGAGTGTAGTACATGGAATTCTCTTATATTATACATTGTTTTATACATCTTTTATAGTAACTATATTTTTTCATTCTATTAGGCTATAATGAAAGCATGTTGAAATTCCCTGTGATTTCTTTTACAGAAACCACTCTATATAGGAGGTACTATGAAAACTAGTTTAACAGAATTATTAGGTATTCAATACCCTATTATCCAAGGTGCTATGGCTTGGACTTCAGAACATACATTAGCTGCTGCTGTAGCCAATGCTGGTGCTACCGGTGTTATCGCCACTGGCGGCCGCGATACGGAGTGGGTGCGCCAAGAAATTCGCCAATGCAAATCCTTAACTGATAAACCATTTGGTGTGAACCTGATGTTGATGGCACCAAACTTAGACGATATCTTAGCTGTCATAGTAGAAGAAAATCCTGCATTCGTAACATTAGGGGCCGGCAATCCTGTTCCTTTCATTGAACCATTACATGCAGCAGGCATTAAAGTTATCCCTGTGGTTCCAAATGTAAAACTAGCCAAACGAGTTGCTTCCGCAGGAGCTGATGCCATTATCATTGAAGGCCAAGAGGCTGGCGGTCATATCGGCACGCAAACAACAATGGCCTTACTAGAAAATGTAGTTCCAGAAGTTACTATTCCTGTTGTCATTGCAGGTGGTATTGTCGATGGCCGTGGACTTGCTGCTGGTCTTACAATGGGAGCTGCTGGCGTACAAATGGGCTCTCGCTTTATCTTGGCGGAAGAATGTAAAATGCATCAAAACTGTAAAGATGCGATCATTAATGCCACAGATACTGATTCTACAGTAACGGGATTGACGTTCAATCATGGTGTACGTGGATTAAAAAGTGAATTTACCGCTCGCTATTTAGAAGCTGAATATAGTTGCGCTCCTAAAAGTGAGTTGACGGCTATGGCCATTGGCACTAACAAAAAAGCTGCTGTAGATGGCGACATAGTAGATGGTGTTGTGCAAGTAGGCCAAGGCTTAAACCGATTGACTGCTATTGAACCTGCTAAAACAATTGTAGAATCCGTTGTGGCAGAAGCGAAAGAAGCGATTAAAAAAGCACAACAGTTTATCTAAACTTTTACAACTAATGACTAGTACAATACTGTCTAATACATGCACTACATCCTCTTGGCGAATGATCAAAGCCAAGGGGATTCTCATACAGTACTAACTTCACACAGTATTATATAGGAGGATAACATGTTACCATTCAAAGGAAAATATCCAAAATTAGACCCAAAAAGTCATGCTATGCCAGGTGCTGAACTAGCTGGCGATGTTGAATTAAAAGAATATGCCTCTGTATGGCAAAATGTGTCAGCTCGAGGTGATGTCAATAAAATTGTGGTAGGTCGTTACACTAATGTACAAGATAATTCTGTACTACATGTAGACGATGACCATGCTTGTATCCTTGGCGACTTTGTTACCATCGGCCACAGTGCCATCATCCACGCTTCCACGTTAGAAGACCACGTACTAGTAGGTATGGGAGCTATTGTTCTTAGCCGTTGTCACATTGGTCGTGGCTCTATCATCGGCGCTGGTGCCCTTGTATTAGAAGGCACAGAAATCCCTCCACACTCTCTAGTAGTGGGTAGTCCTGCTAAAGTCATTCGTACCGATGAGAAAATGATAGAAAAAATCCACAACCAAGCTGTCAAATACAAAACATTGTGGACAAAAGAATATGGATTTTTACCAGATGCTGATGGCGAAGTATGGGATCCTAGCCAAACTATTGTTTAATAAAAAATATATTAAAAACAAAACGATATGGCATAAGCCATATCGTTTTTTATATCATTTTTTCTTTTTTCAACAAAATAGATAATTGGTCCTACTATCAGCATGATGACCACTACAATTATTCGTATTGTTACGGTATCATCAGAAACTGTATCCACAGGTTCCTTTTTTACAGTACCACCTTCTTTAATTTTATCTTTATATTTTGCAAGTAAGATATTAGCAATGCCAGCATTTTGGGATCCCGATTCGATTTTTTCTCTTGGGTTGTTAGGAAAGTCTTGGTCCACTATTGCTTTGCCTGTTTTTCTGTCATACAACGTAACATGTTTAGATTGCACCCATGCTGCATCATAAATGTATAGATCAACTACAGAGTACTCTTTATCATTGTTAGGATCATCTAACTTTACTTCAATTTGAACCGTAGGAGGCAATGCATCTTTAGATCTAGGCGCTCCATACCCTTGTATAGTTTCTGAATTTATATAATATTTTATACCACTATCATCAGTACCCAAATAATCCCAACTTGCATAAGACACACTTGAAGCTAAGAGAAATACTAACGCCAATATAATATTCTTCATCTTATCATGACTCACTTTAACTACATCCTACCACATGTAATGTGCATGCTACTTATTTAATAGTATCAATTCTTCTATATAACGTCAATATTCTTATTTCCCCAAAGCTATTATACAAATACGGCTATTTGACTTATATCCATCAAATAGCCGTTATTGCTATACTACAATATACTGTTTATTCTAAGTACAACACAACCTTACCTTTCAGTAACGATGCTTGTATATCAATAATCCGCTGATTACTGCTCCCCCTAAATGCTAAGCCAGGATCTCGTAGCTCATCAACAAATTTCCCATCTACTAAGATATGGCACCGCTCTAATAATTGTCGTTTATGAGGGCAAGCCAAAATTTCTTCATAGGTATATCCCGAATAGACCCAAATTGGTTTGTCCGGGGCTACTTCTAAAACTCTATCCACGAGGGGAACTAATCCATCCACATTTTGAAACGGTTCTCCTCCCAGTAAGGTTAATCCACTGCAACTAGGGGCTACTACATAGGACAACAATCGCTGTGTATCGTCTTCAGTCCATTCTTTTCCTGCAGAAAAATCTTGGTACTCTTCATTAAAGCAATTGTAGCAACAATGTGTGCAGCCTGTTACAAATAAAGATGTACGAATACCTTCACCATTGGCAATGTCATATTGTCTTAACTGTCCGTATCGCATGGTACACCTTCTTTCAAAACAAGTTAGATATGCATAACCCTGTCTTTAATCTCTTTTGTCCGCCCTTCATTCCAGAAGTTTTCGCCTAGATAACCACAAGTTCTACGGATAACAGTCAAAGTGTCTCGATTTGTATTGTGGCACCGAGGACATTCCCATTGCACTTGATCATTCACGATAATTTCCCCATCAAATCCACATTCATGACAGTAATCAGATTTTGTATTAAATTCTGCATAGGAAATTGTATCATAAATATACTGCATCATCGTCAATAAGGCTGGAATATTGTTAGTCATATTAGGAATCTCAGCATAGGAAATACATCCACCTGTAGATAACTTTTGAAATTCAGATTCAAAGGCAAATTTATCAAATACATTGATTTCTTCACGTACATTCACATGATAACTATTCGTATAATAGCCTTTATCTGTAATATCAGGAATTTCTCCAAATCGAGCACGATCAATAGAGGAGAATCGGTTAGTTAAGCTTTCAGCTGGCGTACCATATAAGGCAAAGCCGATGTTGTGTTTGCTACGCCATGTTTCCGTAGCCTTGTGCAAACGTTCCATTACTTTTTTAGCAAATGTATGTCCTTCTTCAGATGTATTAGAGTGACCTACGATCAGCTTTGTTGCTTCATATAAACCAATATAACCTAAAGAAATCGTAGCATAGCCGCCTTCTAATAACGGGCGAATAGGAGCTCCCTTAGGTAGTCTAGCTATGGCACCATACTGCCAGTGAATTGGAGATACATCGCTTGTGACATCCTTTAATAATTCGTAACGGAATAATAATGCTTTTTCTGCCAACTCTAACCGTTTTTCTAAAATTTCAAAGAATGCCTCTTCTTTACCTTGTGCTAAAATCCCAATTTGTGGCAAGTTGAGACTCACCACTCCAATATTAAAACGACCATTAAAGACATAGTCACCTTGGTCATTTTTCCAAGGGGATAAGAATGAGCGACATCCCATAGGTGCAAACACATTACCTTCATAAATTTCTTTCATTTTCTTTGCAGAAATATAATCAGGATACATCCGTTTCGCTGTGCATTGTGCAGCTAATTCTGTTAAATAATAGTATTCACTAGTAGGGTGAACATTATGTTCATCCAACACATAAATCAATTTTGGAAAAGCTGGTGTAATATATACATCCGACTCATTTTTAATGCCTTGAATCCGCTGTTTTAAAATCTCTTCATCAATCAAAGCAGCTTCTTTCGCTAGTTCACTGCGTGGATCAAAATACATAAATAGTGTGACAAAAGGAGCCTGTCCATTCGTAGTCATCAAAGTATTAATTTGATATTGGATCGTTTGGATACCATCTTTCACTTCTTTTTTTGTTCGATTCCAAGCAATTTCTTCTGCTTTTGTTACATCTGGCTCCATTCCATACACTTCTACTTGTTCTTGTAACGTTAGCTCCAAGTATTTTTCATAAGATTTTCTCACATACGGCGCCAAAATGCGATCTATACCATTAATACTTTGTCCACCATATTGACCAGATGCCACTTGAGCAATAATTTGTGTTGTCACCGTACATGCCACTTGAAAAGACTTAGGTGTATCAATGCGTTTTCCATTAATGACCGTACCATTTGTCAACATATCTTCTAAGTTCACAAGACAGCAATTAAACATCGGTTGAATGATATAATCCATATCATGGAAATGGATAGCCCCACTATCATGAGCTTGTACGATGTCAGTAGGAATCAACTTTCTACGAGCAATATCCTTGCTCACTTCCCCGGCAATTAGATCTCGTTGTGTAGACACAATGGATGCATCCTTATTAGAGTTCTCATCTAATACAGCCACATTCGATTTATTCAATAGGCCAAATACGTCTTTATCTGTGGTATTTTCTACACGTTTGAAAGCTTGTACAGCCTTATAATTTTCATAAGCTCGAGCAGTTGCTGGATTGTTATTTTCTAACAATTTATAATAGACTTGTTCCTCTATGGCATAAATTGTCATATTTCTATCTATTTTTTGTGCATAGGCTTCGATTTCATTGGCAATTTGGAGGGCTAAGCCAGCTGTATAGACACCTGTACTACTATGCATCGCCTTTTCTATAGCAATGATAATTTTTTCTTTATCAAATGATGCTAAACTACCGTCACGTTTTATAACCTGTGTCATACTAATTGCCTCCTCACTACCATATGCCATCTACTTTCTATCATCTGTAGGGCCTATTCTATATGTAGTAACAAAATATAATCTATACGTCTTAAAAAGATCGTCATATCAAAATAAAATTCACCTACTCTGTGAATGAGGAATGATACTTACATTCAGACATACAAAAAGAGCAACCTTTGCTCTTTCTTTGTTACTACACATGTAGTTTGTTCTCTATGTTATATCTTTATAACTTTAGTGTACTATATATTGTAGTTATTTTCAATCTGCAATACAATATCATGTATTACAATTAGATATACAATATACAGAGATAAATAATACTATATCCCATTAACCCCTAGTAATTCAAAGAGATTTCTTATATTTCATCTCGTATACAATACTATCAAGCATTACAAATTGATATATGCCACAACTTCACCTATATGTCTGTAATAAAATAACGACTATCTCTATAAGAGATAGTCGTTACATACATTCGCTATTGTAATTTAATTTTTGTAGCAATCCATGCTGATAGGATCGCTTTTACAATATCACCAATCACAAATGGATAGAACAAAATCGTTAATGCTTTTTGTAATCCTTCCATATCAAATGGGATTTTTGCAACCCACATGAAATAAGGTACAGCTGCTAAATAAGTAATAATGATACTTACCAATGTCGCCACAACAGCATAGCGCAAAAAGCTTTTTGTATTCCCTTTTAAACAACTGACTGCTGTATACGCAATTGGCCAAATCAAAATGAAGCCACCTGTTGGTCCCCAAATTTTACCCATTCCACCAGTAAAGCCAGTAAATACTGGTAATCCAACAGCCCCCAACAGTACATACACCACTAGTGTGATAAATGCTTGTTTTGGAGGTAATAACAACCCGATTAAACACAAGGCGATGGTAATCATAGAGATCATACCTACACCCATTGGGTTTGGTATAGATAACTGAGCCATTACACAAGCCAAGGCAACCAATAAGGACATTCTAACTAAATCGGTCGTCTGAATGGTGCGTTTCACCTTATTAGTGGTTATACTCTCTGCCTCTGAAGAAGAATGCATATTTTTATTACTCATTATGATTCATTAACTCCTCTGTATACACCCATTTGCAGTCTGCCAATCCACCATGAGTTCCTACTAATTGACAATGGCCTTTTTGAAGCTTTCCATCTGTATGAATAGCCATTTTTTCCGCAGAAATGACATCGCCACCATAAAACGGTGATGAAAAGGTGATGTCTAGCTGAACTAACATCTCTTCATCTAATACATGATGTGCCATATGTGATAAAACCATCAATTCCGGCACGATTGGAACATCATCACGATACATAGGATTCATATCTTGTACAGCATCTGCAAACTCAAGAATTGATTCTTGGGTAAAAATAAATTTAGTTCTTGTTCTATCCTTCAAATCACAAGGCCAAGTTTTCGGCATTTCCTCTAATGATACTTCACCGTGCCCCTTCCAATCAGGATTCGATTGTTCTAACATAGTAGACACTATGGTGCCTTTAGGATTCGATGCACTTACTATGTGCTCTCGTTTCTTTGGAGTATAGTTAATTTGTAACTGCGGTGATCTTGTAGTTCGTTTGTATTGTACAGTTCGTACAATAGCGGTATTAGGTATGTCCCTTACACTTGTCAAGCCCTTACATAGTGTATGCATAAGTGCCTCCTCCCCCATTCAATGGGTATACTGGATCTTACAAGTCTTACATAAATCTTACTTTGTTACACTTTTATTATATTAATCAAATCGTATATAGTCAACTTATTTTTCAAATTCATTGTTAACAAATTTTATATTCAACGTTAACGCAATATCTTCTTAGATTCTTAATCGAACTATCTACCTTGAAAAAGGACCATCATCACTTGCATCTACTACAAGTAACGATGGTCCTATTTTTATTACAATGTGACATGTACGCCGATGAGTTACTATTCCATATTAGAAGGAGTAACCTACACCCGCATGTAAACCTTTCACATCATTTTTAGTTTCATTCATTTTATATTGATCATATTGGTAATACACGTTCAAATCAATATCAGGACGCAAACCATAGGAAGCACCTACTTGGAACGTATGCTTAATATCATTACCAAAACCTGCTTTTGCATAGCCTTCTACCTTATCAGATAATTGAGTATGCCCAATCACACCTGCTTGGTATCCAAAGCCGCTGTGTTTGTCCCCCATATCCACATAGGTACCAGCACCATATACATTCACATTTGGATGTACCGCATAGGCACCTGTTAATTGGTGGTCATTAATATCCGCTCCTGTGCGATGCACTTTATTAAAGGAATATTGAGCTCCTACTTTATCGGATAACCCTTGTTGTGCAGATATACCAAACCCATTTCTACGTTTGGAATCATTTGCTGATTTATTGCTGACAGAATATTCAGCACTGATTTTAGTTTCACCAGCATTAATTTTTGTAACTGGCACTGCTGCAGCAAATGCAGAGGCACCAAAAGCTGCCAATACAACTGTTGCTACTAATACTTTTTTCATAGCATCCTCCTATAAGAGAATCTTATCGTTTCATAAATGCAGGCACTTCTGGAGAGTTACTACCTGCACCAAATGGAGATTTACGAGCAAAGCTATTGCTGGAACCTTGATCACCAAATCCAGTTGCTACTACTGTAATATATACTTTGTCTCCAGCATTCTCATCAATAACAGAACCAAAAATAATATTTGCTTCTGGATCTGCAGCTTCAGAAATAATTTCTGCTGCTTCATTGATTTCGAATAAGCTTAATTCTTCGCTACCTGTGATGTTTAACAAGATACCTTTCGCACCGTCAATAGAAGTTTCTAACAATGGGCTGTTGATAGCTTGTTTTGCAGCATCCACAGCACGGTTTTCGCCTTCGCCAACACCGATACCCATCAATGCTTCACCTTGGTTAGTCATGATAGTTTTAACATCAGCAAAGTCAAGATTAATTAAACCTGGTTTTGTAATCAAATCAGAAATACCTTTGATACCTTGACGCAATACTTCATCCGCAGTTAAGAACGCATCTTTCAAAGATGTTTTGCGGTCAATAATGCCCAATAAGCGATCATTTGGAATCGTGATGATAGTGTCTACTTTACCAGTTAATGCTTCAATACCACGTTCTGCTTGTTCTTTACGTTTTTTACCTTCAAAGCCAAATGGTTTTGTTACAACACCTACTGTTAATGCACCAGCTTCACGAGCACATTCAGCTACCACAGGAGCAGCACCTGTACCAGTACCACCACCCATACCAGCAGTAACGAATACCATATCAGCACCTTGAAGGGCTTTCAAAATATCTTCGCGACTTTCTTCTGCAGCTTCACGACCTACTTCTGGATTAGCACCAGCTCCCAAGCCTTTAGTTGCTTTTTCACCAATTTGAATACGAACTGGTACGTTAGTTCCATCCAAGGCTTGTGTCTCTGTATTAGCTACTAAGAAGTCAACATTTTCTAAGTCGCTGCCAATCATACGAGAAACGGCATTTCCGCCGCCGCCACCAACACCAATAACTTTAATTTTTGCAAATTCTGACATCGAATGATCCTCCTCTTCACTAGAGATATATTTCATATACGATCCTATGACATTATACTACTAGTCTACCTTATCTTTTATAATTTGCTTTTATTTTACAATATATTTTAATTTTTTTCAATGAAAGCCATTAACAAAATCATTGCTAGCTTACATTAGTCAAGATTTTATTGAGTTTTAATGTAAGGAGATTTAATATTTACATCAATAAATTCTGCAGAAACATGGCGCTGCGATACATCCTGAATCATGTCGGTAGTAATTTTAGCTTTTTCTTCTAAATCACTTCTATCTCCAATGTGAATCGGCAATCCATCCACTGTATAAGCGATGATATGCTCAGCATCACCTACATTAATTTCTCCAATTTGTTTTCTTTTATCTTCAGGAAATCCCATCATGTACGTAATAGCCCCTCGAATTCCCTCTGATTCAACAGTGTCCCCCAATAAAGCGTTTCCCAAGCGCACGCCAGATATAATAGGCACTGTCGTGTCAGGAATGGTTGGGCTACTTGCGATAACCATACCTTGCCTATCTAAGGCAACAAAGCCAAATTGGGAGGGTACTACCACAACAGCTGTACGTTCTTTCATATCTACTTGCAAAGTAAGAGGAAGTGCATACGATACATGCGCTGTATCAACACGCATATCTTTTTGCAATCGTTCTTCAAGCGCTCCCGTTCTCACACGTAATATATTCACTGGATATCCTAAATCGCCAATGGCCACCACATCTTCTGATGACAGCTGATTCGTGCCTGTCACCTGAATTTGTCCTATTGGCAATGGCAATGTAAATAGGCCAATAATAAGAGCGGCACCAATGACAGTTTTCCACACGATAGACTTAGAAGGAGTACGTTTCTTTTTGATACGTCGCCGCCTTTTTACTCGGCGTGGACCATCCGGAGTATCAATGGTAACAATTTCCCAAGTAGAGTCCTCTTCCGCAGTAGGAGAAACAGTTCTTTCATCAACAGTAGCAACTGTATCGCCTTCCTGTCTTTCAAATCTAAATTCCTCAGGTCTATTTGAACGCATATCCACTCCTAAAACTTATGTAATCCAGCGGAATGTAAAATTTGTTCGCATAGCTCAGGAAATTCGATGCCGACAGCTTTTGCTGCTTTTGGCACTAAGGAAGTAGCTGTCATGCCTGGCACTGTATTATATTCTAGTACAAACATGTCTTCACCATCATTCATCATGATATCAACACGAATCACTCCAGCGCATTGCATTTGGCGATACACAGATTCGCCGATTTGCTGCATCTTAGCGGACTGTTCCTCCGTAATTGGGGCAGGCACCAAATACTCAGTAGCACCGGTTGTATATTTAGAAGCATAATCATATTCTCCAGAGTGAGGTCTAATCTCTATAACTGGAAGTGCTTTTCCATCTAATACGGATACAGTAAACTCTCTACCATCCACAAAATCCTCTACAACGATGACATGATCAATCTCTAAGATTTGTTTAACTTCTTGCTCTACCTTAGATGCTTCTTTAATAATAGATACACCAATACTAGAACCTTGGCTAGCCGCTTTCACTACAAATGGCACCGTAAAATTGCTAGTAATATCAGTTAGAATCTCTTCCACTGATTGTTGTTGTTGATCGTAGGATTTTGATCGAGCAGTAGGAATCTGAGCCCCTAAGAAGACATACTTACTCATCTTTTTATTCATCCCTACAGCATGAGCCATAATACCAGAACCTGTATAGGGAATACCAGCCATTTCTAGAGCTCCTTGCAACGCCCCATCTTCACCATATTTACCATGGATTGCGTTAAATACAACATCACATTCTAATTGTTGCAAGTCTTGCACCACAGTAGTTGGATTACATTCTAATGTATTGGCTTTGTATCCTTTACTTTGTAACGCCTCTGCAATAGCACTAGCTGTTCGTCTCGATACTTCAGCTTCTTTTGATGGCCCTCCCATGAGGACAACAATGCGTTTATCTTTCACTTTATTTCTCCTCCAATAAAGCTAATATTTTTGGCCCATATTGATTAATATTACCTGCACCCATAGTGATAACTAAATCGTTTGGTTTAATCACTTTAAGAGCTTCTTCTGGCAATGTATTTACATCTGCTATATAGCGCACTTCTTTTCCTGTTAACTCTTTAATCATCAATGGAATCGACATGCCATCAATCCCTGGCTCTGGCTTTTCTCCGGCGCTATAAATATCAGTAATAAACACTACATCGGCTTCTGTGAAAGCTGTACCAAACTCTCTGAGCAACAATTTTGTACGACTAAATCGATGTGGTTGGAATAAAATCACTACACGGTGGTCTTCTAATGATTTTGCCGCCTTAATAGTAGCTGCAATTTCTGTTGGATGATGGGCATAATCATCCACAACCCATACGTCTTTCACATGACCTTTCGTTTCAAATCTACGTTTTGCACCAATAAATTTACGCAATGCTTGTGCCACTACTTCAAAGGACAAACCTTCTCCAAGGGCCACAACAAGTGCACCCAATGCATTCAATGCATTATGTTGTCCCGGTACAGCTAAACGCAAAGTGCCTAACACTGTATCCTTATGAATCACTTCAAAGGTAGTAATCCCTTGTTCAATACGTAAATTATCAATACGATAGTCATTGCCAGCGCCTAATCCATAGGTAATACAAGTTCGTTTGATGTCTGGCATAATACGACGAATAGACGGATTATCACCACATACAACAGCCACACCATCTTCTGGTAATTTCATAGAAAACTCTGTGAAAGCTCGCAATAAGTTTTCCACCGTCCGATAATGATCCATATGGTCATTTTCAATATTTGTAATTACAATGCGTTTCGGATTTAAATGCAAGAAAGATCCATCACTTTCATCGGCCTCAGCAATACTATATTTTCCTTTTCCTACATGGCTACTACCTTGTAAATAATCTACCTCTCCACCGATAATAATCGTTGGATCTTGGTTGGCTTCCATGAAAATTTGTCCTAACATCGATGTTGTTGTCGTCTTTCCATGAGCACCAGCTACAGCAATACCATATGTCTCATCCAATACAGCTTTTACAATGTCAGATCGATGCAAAATCGGAATATTACGTTCACGAGCTCCAATAATTTCAGGATTATCTTCATGAATCGCAGTGGATCGAATGACAACATCCGACCCTTCTACATGCGATGCATCATGGCCTAAGAAAATGGTTGCCCCAGCATTTCTAAATTTTTCTGTTGTGGGAGATTCTTGAATATCTGAACCTGACACAGTAAATCCTTTTTCAATTAACACATGAGCAATAGCGCGCATGCCAGAACCGGCGATGCCGATTAAATGTATACGTTTATAGGTATCTAACATGAAGATACTCCTCTCTATGATTTAGTAATAGATAATGCTAACTTTGCAATGTCTTCTGCTGCGTTTGGTTTTCCTAGCCCTAACGTAGCTTCTGCCATCAATCTACGTCGTTCTGCTGTCTCTAATAACGATGTTAATGCTGTTAACAACGTAGTTCCATTGAGCTCTGAGTCAAGAATCATATCAGCCGCTCCAGCTGATACAAAAGCTTTCGCATTATATGTTTGATGATCTGCTGCAGCATACGGATATGGTATCAAAATAGATGGAATCCCACGGACTGCCAATTCTGCTAATCCAATGGCTCCGGAACGGAAAATTGCCACGTCAGACGCTGCCATAGCCATATCCATATTGTCTAAATACGGTACAATATATGAAGCTTCACTATATATGGCACCTTCTTGAATACCTAAGCTGTCGCATACACGTTTATATTCATCAGTACCTGTGGCATGAATAATTTTTACATCGGTTCTGTCTTTGAACGCTTCATGAACAGCTGTCATGGCCGTGTTAATACTTCGAGCACCACGAGATCCACCTGCTACTAAGATCGCTGTTTGATGCTCTTGAATACCAAAAAACTGCCGTCCCTTTTCACGATCCGCTGCTACTACAGCTGGTCTTACAGGATTCCCTGTATACACTACTTGTTTGGCTTTTGGAAATGCCCCAACCGCCTCTTCATAACCAACAGCTACTACATCCACAAAACGGCTTAATATTTTATTTGTAATACCTGGCACTACATTTTGTTCTTGAATCAACGTAGGAATCCCACGCAAAGCTGCTGCCATCAACAGTGGACCACACACATAGCCACCTGTACCAATCACAATATCAGGCTTAAACTTTGAAATCAAGCGATTTGCTTTCCACAAAGAACTGATCGTTTTTCCTGCCGTAATGAACGTATCTATGGAAAAGCTACGTTGCAATCCCTGTACAGGTAATGTAGTAAAAGGAATTCCTTCTTTGGGAACGATACGAGATTCTAATCCCTTATCCGTTCCTACATATAAAAAATTGGCATCTACCATTGTTTGTAATGTTTTATATATGGTTATGGCTGGATAAATATGTCCACCAGTGCCACCACCTGAAATCATGATATTCATGTATAACCTCTTACAATCGTTCTACAAGTCTGCGGAAATGATCCCCGCGATCTTCAAATCTGGCATACCAATCAAAACTAGCACATGCTGGGGATAATAACACAATATCTCCCTCTTCCGCAATACGAGCACTCAGCAGCACAGCTTCTTCCATAGATTCACAACGATGAATATGCGCCACACCGGCTTTGACTGCTGCTTCAGCAAACCGTTGGGCAGCTTCACCAATTAAGATAAGTTCTTTCACATTGGTTTTTACTAGGTCCATCAATTCCTCTAAGTCTGTCATCTTATCTTTTCCACCCGCAATCAGTATAAGCGGTTCCGTGAAAGATTCCAAAGCTTTGATTGTAGAATCTGTGTTCGTCGCTTTAGAATCATTGTAATACGTCACACCTTGTAACGCTCTAATTCGCTCTAGTCGATGTTCTACACCATGAAATTTTGAAATAGCACGATATATATCTTCAACTGGCACACCCAATGCATAGGTTAAAGCAATCACACTCAATATATTTTCAATATTATGAGACCCAGGAATGTGTATATCTTTTGTTGTAATCACCGGAACAGCCTGACCATGCAACACTGCATAACAAGTATCTTTATCGAAATATGCTCCATCTGTGACAGGTCGAATTTGACTGATACCTAATACTCGGCCTTTCACTCGTTCAGCCATGTCTGCCACAATAGGAGTATCAAAATTTAATACTGTATAATCGCCAAGCTCTTGATTGACAAAGATATTTTCTTTCGCTGCTTGGTATCGTTCCATCGTTTTATGACGCAATAAATGGTCCGGCGTTACATTCAACAAAATAGCACCCTTTGTACGAAATTTATCAATACTTTCCAGTTGATATGACGATAACTCCGCTACTAATACTCCCGTCTCTGGAACAGCTAATGCTTGTTCACTTAAAGAATACCCAATATTACCACCAACATACACATCCCACTCTGCTTCTTTTAGAACTGCTGCTAATAAAGAGGTAGTTGTAGTCTTTCCATTTGTTCCAGTCACACCAAGGATAGGAGCTTTCGATACTTCATAAGCGATTTCTACTTCTCCCACTACTGGAATATTGCGTTTTTTAGCCTCACAAATGATAGGAATCTCTAAAGAGATGCCAGGTGAAACTACTACGCGATCCGTATTATCTAAAAGCACAAAATCTTGCTGCCCCGTAATCACAGTAATGTTATCATCTAAAAATCGCTGGTTTTCTTCAACATCAAATTCAATTTGTTTATAGTCATTTAGTGTTACCGTAGCCCCTAATTTTGCTAATGTATGTGCTACACCAATACCGCTCAGTCCTGCACCTAATACCAAAATATGAGAACCTGTATAATCCATTTTATCACCTTTCCCTATATGCAAGAATAACGGCTCTTACTTGGTAGAGCCGTAATCTATATTATTTCATGCTGAGAATTCCAATTCCAAGAATGGCCACCACTAAGGCTACACTCCAGAATACATATACTACTTTTCGTTCACTCCAGCCACCTAATTCGAAATGATGGTGAATCGGGCTCATTCGGAAAATACGAACTCCACGAGTTTTAAACGAAGCCACTTGTAAAATAACAGATAATGCTTCTACTACAAACACAAAACCAATAATTATCAGTAATAATTCCGTTTTAGTGGCAATGGCCATACCTGCAAAGGCCCCACCTAAGGCTAGAGAACCAGTATCTCCCATAAACACTTTTGCTGGATTTGCGTTAAAATATAAAAATCCAATACAAACTGCACTTACAATCATACCAAAAAAAGTAACACTTAGGGAACCCGCTAATATACCAACGACTGCAAAAGCTGCACTGGCAATCGCCGATGTGCCTGCTGCTAATCCATCTAAGCCATCAGTTAAATTCACCGCATTGGTAGTTCCTAAAATGATGATAAAGGCCAGTACATAATAACCTATACCTAAATCTACTGTTACATCTGCCAATGGAATCCACAATGTAGTAGGCAGTGCGGCATACTCTACAGCAATATAGCAAAATACTACTGCTAATATAGCTTGCCCTAACAACTTTTGTTTCGCAGTAAGCCCTAGATTTCTGTGTTTGACAGCTTTGATGAAATCGTCACTAAACCCTAATACACCATGGCCTAATGTCAAGAATAATAACATCCATAATGTAACGGAGTACGGTGGTACAATACAAATCGTCAGTACCAAGGCTAGTAACATGAATAATCCACCCATAGTAGGCGTTCCAGCTTTCGCTAAATGAGCTTGTGGCCCGTCTTCACGAATCGATTGTTGCGCTTTCAATCGCTGCAACATTGGAATTCCAATTTTACCTAATACTAATGTACTCACTAGGGCTAAGCCAAAGGCTATTGCATAGTCCATATTCATGCTACATATCTCCTTACTTATCCATGTCGTTCTTTAAAATCTTCTATAATACGTTCCATTTTTAGGCCCCGTGATCCTTTTACTAGAATCACATCGCCTGCTTGTTTTACGTCATAATACGCATTCGCTATATCAAGATGGCTATTCCCTACATACACAAAAGGAACACCAGCCTCTTTAGCGGCAGCGGCCGCTAATTTCATCATTTCCCCAAATGTAAACACCATATCGTAGGATTCAGCACCCAGTAATTTTCCAATCTCTTTATGAGCAGATACTGAATGTTCACCTAACTCAAGCATATCGCCCAACATGGCAATCTTGCGCATGCCTTGTAACTGACCAAGCGCTCGAATTGATTCTGTCATACTATTAGGGTTTGCATTATACGCGTCATTGAGAACTGTAAAAGTTGGAAACGGTACAATTTCTTGACGCATAGGAATCCCTGGAAACTCTTGAAAGGCTTCTACAATTTCTTCTCGTGGCACACCTAAAATAGTTCCTACTGCAACTGCTGACAATGCATCATACACATTGTGAATCCCAATCATAGGCAAGAATATCTTCCAGGCTCCACTTTCATCATGAACTGTGAACTTAATACCTTTAGATGTATATTCCAGCGTAGCGCCTTGCACCATAGCTTCAGAATCCATACCATAAGTAAGTACTTTTGCATCTGTCACCTGTGCCATCGGAAGCACAAACGGGTCATCATGATTTAGAATAGCTACCCCTGTACTTGGCAAGGCTTCAATCAATTCTTGCTTCGCTTTTCCAATATTTTCTTGCGACCCTAATAGTTCAATATGACTAGTGCCTACATTGGTAATCACACCTATAGTTGGCTCTGCAATTTCTGCTAGTTCCGCAATTTGACCAAGTCCGCGCATCCCCATCTCAAGAACACATATATCATGATCCTCCGTCAATTGCAATAACATTTTAGGAACGCCAATTTCATTATTATAATTTTTTTCCGTTTTTAGCACTGTAAAAGCTTTCTCCAGAACAGCACTAATCATTTCTTTCGTTGTTGTCTTACCAGATGAACCTGTAATACCTATGACAGGAATTGGAAACCGTCTACGATGATAGGTCGCTAACTGTTGATATGCCAATAATGTATCCTCTACTTCGATACATACGAGCCCTTCTATAGATTTACCAATCTTAACAATAGCACCTGTGGCACCACGCTCTTTGGCAGTCTGCAAGAAGTCATGTCCATCAAATGTCATACCTTCTAAAGCTACAAAAAGTCCATTTTCACCAATGGTACGTGTATCCGTAGATACATCTGCAAAGGTAATCGAACTTGTTCCTGTATACTGTCCATGTGTTGCTTCTAGCACTTCTTGCACTGTAAATTGTGCCATATTATCTCTCCTTTAGAGCTTCTCTAGCAACTTCACGATCATCAAAATGAATCGTTTCGTCTTTTAATATTTGATAGTCTTCATGGCCTTTACCAGCAATGATTACTACATCTCCTGCTTTTGCTTCTGCAATGGCTGCAAAAATTGCTTCTCGGCGATCTACAATAACATCATAGTCTACTCCGTCACGCAAGCCTTCTTTGACGCCTACTTCTACATCTTTCACAATTTGCACTGGATCTTCTGTTCGAGGATTATCTGAAGTAACAAATACTCGATCACCATATTGAGCCGCAATACGCCCCATAATAGGACGTTTGGTAGCATCGCGATCACCACCGCAGCCAAAGACAACTATAATACGGTTTTCCACAATTTTCTTTGCTGTTTGCAAAATATTTTCCAATCCATCTGGCGTGTGGGCATAATCCACAACTACTGCAAAATCTTGACCTTCTTCGATAAGTTCAAAACGACCAGGCACAGCTGTGAAAGTTGCCAATCCTTTCACGATGTCATCCGTCGTCACGCCTTCATATAGAGCAGCACCTACGGCCGCTAATGTATTATATACGTTGAATAGACCTGCAATTTTTGTCTGAATTGTATAACTTTCTTCCCCGTAGGTCAATGTAAATTCAGAAGATTTGGCTGTAACACTCAAATTAGACGCATTCATAGTGCCCTTACCCTCTGTGCTATACGTAATCATTGGTGCTGTTGTTACATTTACAATCGCTTGACCATACGCATCATCTACATTAATAACAGCTCCTTTTCCTTCTTTCACTTGGTAAGAAGCGCTAACTTGCTTGAACAATGTCGCTTTTGCCGCTAGATAGTTATCAAATGTTTTGTGAAAATCTAAATGATCTTGTGTTAAGTTTGTAAATACAGCTGTATCATATTCCACGCCTGCTGTACGGCCTAATGCCAATGCATGAGAAGATACTTCCATAATACAATGCGTCACACCAGCATCCACCATTTGTTGCAAAATTTGTTGCAAGTCAGCCACATCTGGCGTGGTATTGTGAATCGGATAGGATTGGTCATCGATTAAAATATGAACCGTTCCAATAACACCTACTGTATATCCTTGAGATCGTAATAGATGCGCAATAATATGAGTCGTTGTAGTTTTACCATTAGTACCTGTCACACCAATCATACGCATCTTAGAGGCTGGATAATCATAGAAAAACGGCACTGCATCTTGTAAAGCTTGTCGTGTATCTTCTACATACAATACTGCTACGTGAGCAGGCACGGTCACAGGTTTAGATGCAATAATTGCTACAGCACCATCTTCTACTGCCTTATCTACAAAAGTGTGTGCATCTACTGTAGCCCCCACTAAACATATGAATAAGCTGCCTTCTTGTACTGTGCGAGAGTCAGCTGTAATATGACTCACTTCTGCTGTTACTGGACCCTCTACCTTTATAGGAGACACAATTTTCACAATATCTGCTACACGTTTCATACCGATTCCTCCAATCATAGCGAAAGCAGTCCAAAAGGACTGCCTTCATCATTCTCTAATATCCTTTTTCGTTGTAACCTTTCGTTCTTCCACTGTATTCTTAGTGGTATAAACGAAATTATCTGGTAATACCATGCCAAGTTTTTCTTGCGCAATTTTTTGAATGCGCGTTGGAGATTTTAGTTCTGCTAACTCTAAATTATACTCGTAATTCGTACGATTTTCAAAAACTATTTTTTCTTGTATTTGTACAGTTTCTTTTCTTACGTTTTCTGTAACACCCGTGATAATCAAACAAATCATTCCTAATATAACACCAAAGATCAAGGTCACTACACACTCTCTCATATTCGGTGTCACATCTAAGATAAAATCAGGTGATTTGACTTTTTCTTTTCTGGCGGGTTCTACATAGGGAGCCGATTGTTCCCAATATGTAGCCTTTCGTACTAACATAGTATTCCTCCAAACTATAATTTCACGGCTACCCTCAACTTGGCACTACGGGACCGTGGATTCTCTTCTACTTCTCGTTGACTAGGCTCTATGGCCTTATTTTTTGCTTTTACAGTTGGTACATTGTGGCACACACACATCGGCAAACTTGGTGGGCATGTACAACCTTGCGCTAACTCTTTAAATGTTTGTTTCGTAATTCTATCTTCTAAAGAATGGAACGTAATCACAGCAATTCGTCCACCCGAGTTTAGCATAGATACGGCATCTACAAATGCATCATGTAAAATTTGAAGTTCTTGATTCACTTCAATACGCAACGCTTGGAACGTTCGTTTCGCTGGATGCGGTCCGTCTTGTCTTGCTTTGGCCGGTATAGCTCGCTTGATAATATCCACCAATTGACCAGTCGTAACAATTGGCTCCTCGGCTCTCGCTTCTACAATGAACTCTATGATACGTTTGGCCCAACGTTCTTCCCCATACTCCCAAATGATGCGATATAGTTCTTCACTAGAATACGTGTTAACTATCGTTTCCACAGTTAATACTCCACTTTGATTCATTCGCATATCTAATGGACCATCTTGCATATAGGAAAATCCTCGTTCGGCTGTATCTAATTGATGACTGGATACACCTAGATCAAAGACAAATCCATCTACTTTTTCTATACCTGCATTGAGCAAGGCTTGTTTTAAGTTAGAGAAATTAGTTTCAATTACTTTCACCTGACAGCTCAAATCTTCTAACCGTTTTGATGCTGCTTGCAATGCCGCCACGTCTTGGTCTAAACCTACAATCATACCTTCTGCAGATAACTGTTCACCAATGGCATGGGAATGTCCTCCCCCACCCAAAGTACAATCTACATAGATTCCATCTGGTTTAATTGCCAATCCTGTTAGCGTTTCATTGAGTAACACACTCACATGATGAAAGTCCATAATCCCTCACTTAAAATCCAATGTCATCTAAATCCAACTCTTCGGCTAATTCTTCAATATTGCCATAAATCTCATCATTATAGGCATCCCAACGAGCTTTATTCCATACTTCAATGCGCTCACCATTACCAACGATGATAGCATCTTTTTTTAACTCTGCATGCTTTCTTAGATTACTTGGAATCAAGACACGACCTTGCTTATCAAACTCAAGATCTGCGGCTCCCCCTACAAAGAAACGCACAAAGGCACGTTGTGCAGATTTATTGGAACTTTGGGCACTTAGCTTTTTGGCAATTTCTTCAAATTTTTCTTGTGTATAAATGGCTAGGGTATTATCTAAATATCTGGTAACAACACAGTTTTCACCAAGCTGTTCGCGCATTTTAGCAGGAATTATCATGCGTCCTTTACTATCAATTGTATGTGAAAATTCACCTTTAAACATAGCAAGGACACCTCCTTTTTTATACACCTTTTTGCCCTATTACCACTATATGGTAAATTCTACCACATTTCACCACTTTTAACAACAAAATAACCACTCATTTTATAGATATTTATGCAAATTTTTCTTGCAATTCGTTTATAACGAACTTTTTTCTAAATAATTATATATATGTTCGTATATAAAACATAATATCGAACACTTTTTACAGTATAAAATGGTGGGGAAAAGTGGTGGGAATTTTCTGTTTTTCTTCATTTATTCTATGTACTATAAAAAATCCAGTATATTCACTTGAAAAATAGAGTATATAAGGTATTGATACACTCGTGGGAAACACACAAGAAAATACCATAAAATAAAAAAGACAGGTGAATCTATGATTCACCCATCTTTTCTTAACAGATATATGTTATATGCTATTATCCCTATTATTACGTGTTACAGCTGTCCAACTCGTTTCATGGCATCATATATACGTTGTGCCAATCCTGTAATTTGTCGTTTAGGAACTGAACATACTGCCACCCGAATCCCTCTAGATACAGGAATTAAGTACACATGTTCTTTCATCAATTCCTCTGTCACTTCAGCTGGTGCATCGCTTGGTATGGTCACAAAGAAACCTCCCATATATGGCAGCATAGGAAGCCCAATCGCTTTACCTTCTTCTTCTAAAATAGCAGCACGTTCTTCTACTAACTTAGAATAACCAAGAATTTCCTCTTCATACTGTTTCATTTTTTCTGGATCATGAACGATATTCGCCATCGTACGCATAGCTGGACGATTAATATTGGACCAAGTACCACGAGAGGTCATTTGATTGATATCAAAAAACTCTTGTGCCACTTCTGCATCAGAAGTAATCCCTAACATACAGCCCACACGTTGTCCATACATCGTGAAACCTTTAGAAATACTGTAGCAAGCTACTCCTAGTATTTCTTTAGGTAGATTTTCGAATTTCTTGAAGAAACGACGAACTTCTTCTTTTTCACCAGAAAAATCAATATAAGCCACATCAATACCGATGATTACTTTATTCTTTCCATTAGCTACCAAATTTTTAGACATGTCTAAGACTTTATCCCAATCACTTTCACATAAAGAGAATCCTGTTGGGTTATTACCAGGTGTATTGATGATAATTAACACATTTTCCTGTATCTTAGCCAATTCTAAGGTAAGCGCTTCTAAAGCAGGGAAATTAAATTCAAACGCCTCATCAAACAAAGGATATGTCACTAATTCTCTACCATTATCTGCACAAATTTGTTTATAAGCACCCCAATGCCAATCAGCCGTGATGACCTTATCTCCAATTTCTGTATAGTTGTGAACTAAATGATGAATACCACCTGTACCACCAGTCGTAGCAATCCCTTCGATATAGGCGTTTGGACGAGACTCACTAAAACATTCTTGCTTACATGCCTCGATGAACTCCGGCAATCCTTCAATTGGAGCATATGCGATGTATTCATTGCGTGGCAAATTACGGAACTCATCTTCTACAACCTTTAAAAATACGATATCTCCGTTTTCATCAAGGATAGACCCGACAGTACCGATTAAAACATTTTCTTTACCATATGTTCTTGCTGCTTCTTGCGCTCGAGAGTTTGTTGCAAAGATGGCGTCATTTGCTTTTTTCCCACGCGCTTGTTTCGCTGCCATGCTCATGTGTAACACCTTCCTAATTTATACTTATATGTAATATCTATCTACTAGTGTACAAAAAAATTGCTTTGACTACAAGACATTGAGCTCATGTATACACAATAGTTTTTACTACCTTCAATTTCATTTATATTTTGAAAGTATCTTCTGTATACATATCTAGCATGTAATGATATGTATATGCCATTATATAATCATTTCTCTATATTCTTATAGTAATATGTACGTTCCATTTCTCTTTGTAACAACTATATATTAAAAATATAGAAAATAAAAAGCAGATACACAACCGCAATGGATCGTATATCTGCTATCTTTATATAGTTACCTGCCAAGGTCAATTCACCAGTATTGAATCCTCTATATATCTTTTACTTTTCTAGGATATTTAAGATAAAATTTAGAGAATTATTCCACTCTACCACCCAAATACGCTTCCATCACTCTAGGGTCATGGCGAATTTCTTCTGCTGGTCCTGAAAGAACGATTTTACCTGTTTCTAATACATATGCATAGTCAGCTATTTTTAAAGCTTGACGTACGTTTTGCTCTACTAATAATACAGTCGTTCCTTCGGCACTAATCTCTTTGATAACTTCAAAGATTTCGTTCACTACCAACGGCGCCAAACCCATGGATGGTTCATCTAGTAACAACAGTTTAGGACGAGCCATCAAAGCACGGCCGATCGCAAGCATCTGTTGTTGTCCACCAGACAAAGTACCACCTAATTGGTAGCTACGTTCGTCAAGGATAGGGAACCGTTTGAACACTTTCTTAATATCATCGTTGATTTCAGCATCCTTACGAATATAGGCGCCCATTTCTAGATTTTCGTAAACACTCATATCTTGTAATATTTGGCGCCCTTCTGGAACGAGGGAGATACCAGCTTTCACTATGTCATGTGTTTTCATGGACGTAATATCCTTACCTTCAAAAGTAATGCGACCTTCTGTTGGTTTTACTAAGCCCATAATAGAACGCATAGTTGTCGATTTACCAGCACCATTGGCACCAATCAAAGATACAATAGAACCTTGAGGAACTTCTAAGTTAATAGATTTTAAAGCTGTAATATGTCCATAACCAGCTACTACATTTTCAATTTTTAACATATTATTCCTCCTTTCCTAAGTACGCTTCGATTACATCTGAATTGTTTTGAATTTCTTGTGGAGTTCCTTCTGCAATCTTTTTGCCGAAGTTCAACACTGCTAAACGGTCACAAATATTCATCATCAACGCCATATCATGCTCAATGACCACCACGGTAATACCTAAATCACGGATTTTTCCGATCAATTGGCGCAATACCTCTGTCTCACTATCATTCATACCTGCCGCAGGCTCATCTAATAAAATCAATTGTGGATGCGTTGCTAAGGCACGAGCAATTTCCAAACGACGTTGCTTACCATATGGTAAGGATGTAGCTACTTCTTCTGCATCCTCTTCTAAACCAACGAGTTTTAAAAACTCATAGGCAATACCACGACAACGCTCTTCTTCAATGCGTTGGCGTTTTGTACGGAAGAAACTAGACAACACACCAGAACCTGTACGACAATGCATACCTGTCAATACAGTTTCCAAGGCTGTCATATTACCAAAGAGACGGATATTTTGGAACGTTCTAGCAATCCCCATCTCCACTGTACGATGTGGCTTAATACCTACCACATTCATACCATCGAATACAATATTACCAGTACTTACAGGGAACACCCCAGTAATTAAGTTAAATAACGTCGTTTTACCAGCACCATTGGGTCCGATCACACCAAAGACTTCCCCTTGATTCACTTGGAAGGTAACTCCTGTCAAAGCAGCCACGCCGCCAAAGCTTTTACTTACATCATCTAATTGTAATAGCATGCTACCCTCCTATTCTTGATCAGATTTGCTTTGTGCTTTATACGCTTCAAAGCGTTCTGTTAATACTTGTGATTCTGGAATGTATGGTTTCTTTTTTACACCTAGTTTACGATAGATTTTTTCCATTAATTCTTCTGTCAAAATACCATCTGGGCGAACAGCCATCAAGATAACTAATAAAGCCCCGTAAATAATATCACGATAATCCGCTAAGAAACGCAATACTTCTGGTAATAATGTCAAAATGAAAGAACCTAATACAGAACCCCACACTACATTAGAACCACCAAATACTGGGAATAATAAAATTTGTACTACTTTGTGGTAACTGAAATCTGTAGGGTTGATAAAGTTCGTAATATGAGCATACAAACCACCACCAATGCCGGCAATAAAAGCGCCGATGACAAAGGCTAACATTTTGTAATACACCACATTGATACCCATCAACTCTGCTGCATGGTCATCTGCTTTGATAGCTTGGAATGCACGACCTACACGACTATTGTGGATACGTAAACAGAATAGAATAACCAATGCTAAAATCACTAATAAGATAACAATCGTTAACAAGTTACCCCATGTTAATGCATCGATATCTAACAATCCGTCCATATCGAATTCATACACATAGTTTGTCAATTCTTGGGCAATCGCTGGAATTCCTGAAAGCCCCAATGCACCATGTGTCACTTCCAAGTTCAAGAAAATAACACGTACTACTTCACCAAAACCTAAGGTAGCAATGGCTAAATATAACCCTTTTAAACGCGTCGTAGGTAAACCAATCACAATAGCTACTAAGGCCGCTACAATACCACCAATGAAGATAGCAATCGGAATCGGTAGCTCAGCTTTCAGAGCCAGCAAAGCACCCACGTAGGCACCAACACTCATGAAACCTGCTGCACCCAATGTCAACTGCCCTGTAGAAAGGGTGAAGAAAATGGAAATACCCATAATGGCATTGATGATGAAGAACATCACAATTTGTAGATAATATGGATTTAAAATTTCACTCATGGTCGTCCCCCCTTATCTTTGGATCCGAATAACCCTTGTGGTCTCCAGAATAATAAGAGAATGATTAACCCAAAGGCTACTGCATCACGGTAAGAAGATGCTCCATAGGCAACAGAGAATACTTCAGATACACCTAAGATGAATCCGCCTACCATGGCACCTGTAATATTACCAAGACCACCTAGGATTAATACAGCTAACCCTTTAAATCCGATGACAACACCCATCATAGGCTCTACAGCATCGAAAGATAAGCCAACTAACACCCCAGCGGCAGAACCTAATGCAGAGGCCAACATGACTGTTACAGAAATAACTAAAGTAGGGTTAATGCCCAATAAAGATGCTGTTTCCGTGCTTAAGGATACGGCACGGATAGCTTTACCGATTTTAGTCTTTTTAATGAGTACATTTAAAATCAACATTAACACAATGGATACGCCAAGGCCAATAATTTGAACCATAGAGATTTTGAACATACCAAAATCGATAAGTCCACCAATAAAATCTGGTGGGAATGAACGTGTTTGAGGACCCCACACAAGCAAGGCTACACTTTCAATAAAAATAGAGACACCAATCGTAGAAATCAATGGCGCCAAATGGGATACATTTTTTTTGCGAAGTGGACGAAGTGCCACAAACTCTAACAAATATCCAAGAATTGCCCCTACGAGCATAGCCACAAGGATGGCTACAAAGATATTAGCTTCAAAGACTGTCACCATAAATAAACCCACGAAGGCACCTATCATAAAGATGCCTCCGTGAGCCATGTTGATGATGTTCAACACACCAAACACCAGTGTCAATCCGATTGCTAATACTGCATAGAGACTGCCTAAAGTAAGGCCATTCACTAATTGCTGTAAAAACATCGTTTAACTCCTATTTTTGTAATGCGTCGAACTGACCATTTTTAATTTGTAAAACTTGAACTTCCATAGATGGATCGCGTTTTTCGTTAAATTGGAATTTACCAGTTACCCCTACGAAGTCTGTAATGCCTTTTAATGCGTTACGGAATTTTTCGCGATCTGTTGTAGAACCTGCTGCTTTCAATGCTGCTTCGTACAAGAACACAGCATCATATGCTTGTGCTGCGAATTGATCTGGTTCATGACCATATTTTTCTACATAGGCTTTGCGGAAGTCGCGAACTTTTTGGTCATCTTTGTTAGGGAACCAAGGTGTACCTACGATCGCACCATCAGCAGCGGCACCTGCATTTTTAATGAACGCTGGACTATTGAAACCATTAGAACCTACCACTGGTTGGTTCATACCAAGCTCACGCATTTTTTTCATAATCAACGCACCTTCTTGGTACAAGGAAGCAACGATGATGATATCAGGTTTTGCTTGTTGAATTTTAGTCAACTGTGCAGAGAAATCTGTATCTTTGTCTGCAAACGTTTCTGTTGCTACAATTTGAACTCCTTCAGATTCCAATGCTTTTTTAGCAGTATTGTTTACAGATACCATTTGGTCATTGTTGTTAGAGTACATAATAGCTGCTGTTTTGAAACCTAATACTTTATGAGATTGACGAATCGCTGCGTCTACTGCCAAAGATTCTGGTACAGCATTACGGAAAATATAATCTCCGATATCAGTGATGCCTTCTGCAGTTGTAGAAGTACCCAATGCTACCACTTTATTTTTATTGGCAATCGGGCCTGCTGCCATCATTTCACCAGATAACATAGGTCCGATGACAGCTACGACTTTATCTTTAGCAATCACTTTGTTCATCGCATTGATGGCTTCATTTTTGTCACCTTTTGTATCTTCCACTAGCAAATTGATTTTTACATTGTTAGCATCGCCATTAATTTGTGCTACTGCCAACTCTGCGCCATTCTTAATGGATTCGCCATAGGCAGCTGCTGCGCCAGACGTCGTAGTCAATAAAGCTACTTTTGCTTCATTTGCATTGTTTGTTGATGAACTATTGCCACCGCAACCAGCGATCGCCGCAGCTAAAATAGCCGTAGCACCCAATGCTAGTGCACGTTTGAACATGGATTTTTTCATGTTACACCCTTCCTTTTTTTTAACTCTTCTTTTGGATTTTCTAACTGTGAAAGTCATCTTTATCTTTTTCACTTTATCAGCTTAAAGAACAATTGATAACACTATAGAAAATCTATGCTTTCCTATTATGAATGTACCATGAGTATTTTGTCAAATATAAATATAAGAATTTAGTTATGAGTTTATTTAGTAAGCCTACAACGTATATTTTACGCACTTTTGTATTTGTACAGAGCACAAATATCTTTTCTAATACAAAAATGGTGATGAAAGTTACTACTCTCATCACCAAATTATCTACATACTTTTTTATTTAATTGTTGCTAACAAAACTTTGCATACTTTTCTTTCAGTAATGTCATTAATTCACAGTATACAAATAATCATATTGTTCTTGTGTCAATGTATCTAAGTCATAGCCCATGGATTGCAATTTTAGTTTCGCAATTTCTGCATCCACTTCATATGGCAATACATGTACATCATGTTCCATATCCTTGCCATGGTGCAAGATATATTCTGCCGCCAATGCTTGCATTGCAAAGGACAAGTCCATGATTTCTGCTGGGTGTCCATCACCTGCTGCTAGGTTTACTAAACGACCTTCTGCTAGTACATACAATTGGCGACCATCTTGCATATGGTAGGCCTCGATATTTTGACGCACTCGTTCATGAGATACAGCCATTGCTTCTAAATCTTTCACATTCACTTCGCAATCGAAATGGCCTGCATTACAAAGCACAGCACGATCTTTCATCACCGCATAATGCTCTTCTGTGATAACGTCTTTACAGCCTGTAACCGTACAGAAAATATCACCAATTTTAGCTGCTTCCACCATTGGCAAGACTTTGAAACCATCGAATACAGCCTCGATGGCTTTAATTGGATCCACTTCTGTTACATACACGTGAGCACCTAGGCCTTTTGCACGAAGTGCCACGCCCTTACCGCACCAGCCGTAACCAGCAACCACTACGTTTTTACCTGTTACCGTTAAGTTCGTAGTACGCATAATACCATCCCAAACAGATTGGCCTGTGCCATAGCGGTTATCAAATAAGTATTTACAGTTAGAATCGTTAACAGCGATCATAGGGAATGTTAATTGTTCAGCCTCAGCAAGTGCTTTCAAACGATGTACACCTGTTGTGGTTTCTTCACTGCCACCTAATAAACGTTCTTTCGCATCCGTTCTTGTTGTATGTAACAAGCTTACTAAATCGCCACCGTCATCAATAATAATATGCGGTTTATGATCTAATGCTTTATTTAAAAACATCGTATATTCTTCATCAGTGCAATTGTACCAAGCATATACAGTTAACCCCATGTCTACCAATCCTGCCGCTACATCATCTTGCGTAGATAACGGATTGGAACCTGTAACAATAACCTCGGCACCACCACGTTGTAACACCGTAGATAAATAGGCAGTTTTCGCCTCTAAATGAACGGATACAACGATGGTTTGACCTTTGAAAGTTTGTTCTTTTTCAAAACGGTCTCCTAATGTGTTCAAAGTAGGCATGAAATTAGCTACCCAGTCGATTTTTTTACGACCTTCAGCAGCTAAGGAAATATCTCGAATTAAAGATTGCATTAGCGTTCTCCTTTTAGATTCTTCACCATAGATTATAATTGAAATCCACCATACTCAGCCATACGATGGTGCGCTGGATAATCCGCATTCACATCAATGCTCTTAATGACTTCTTTCACCAGCGATTGCAACTGTTCTGCCATTTGTTGCATCATATCTACCACTTCACCATGTGTCAAGGCAGATTCAGAAATGCCTGCTGCGTAGTTTGTGACCATGGAAATTGTCATATATGCCATTTCCGCTTCATTCGCTAAGGTCACCTCTGGTACATTCGTCATACCCACCGTTTGACCACCTAACATAGCATACATGCGAATTTCAGCAGGCGATTCAAAACGTGGACCTTCCGTACATACATAAGTACCACCATTGTGCACTGTTAATCCTAAAGATTTCGCAGAAGATTCTACAATACTACGCAATTCAGGACAGTAAGGATTGGTAACATCCACATGCGCCACTGGACGATCACCGCCTTCGTAGAATGTATTCACACGGTTTTTCGTAAAGTCCAAGAATTGATCCGTTAGCACAAAATGACCAGGTCCAAAGTTTTGATCCAAAGAACCTACCGCTGTCGTAGATACGATGAACTTAACACCTAACTTTTTCAAACCCCAAATGTTGGCACGATAATTAATCTTATGCGGTGGGATAGAATGATCACGGCCATGACGAGCTAAAAAATACACCGTCTTATCTTCATAAGTTCCACATATATAATGAATCTCTCCATATGGCGTCATCAAAGACGATTCCGTCATCGTATCAAACATATTTGGATCGTACACACCGGTACCACCAATAATAGCAATAGCTGACATATAGTTCCTCCTTGTGAAAGATAGAAAAATATCTAATCTAATTTTATTATAGCATGGAATAGGACATATTGTAGAAATAGACTATATATATTACAATCTATAATCACAACATATATACTATGGCTTTCTAAACCCTTTCCTGAAACTCCATACTTATCATCCCAGGGAACAGTATTTTATAATAATCCGCTGCTACTTTTAAAGTTTCTAACAGCTTCAAGCAATGTCTTTCTGTACTCGTACCTACATTTGCCTTATGTTGTATCCAACGTTGTACATGGCGACTAAACCTTTCCACTACTTCACATACTGGAACACCCCATTGTAATTCTAATGTTGGTACATCTGCGTATGGAATCGCATTACCTTTGAATTGTTCTACATGAAACTCTAAGATCTTGCTTAATTGCTTCATGCATCTAGGAAAATCCCCAGTCACTTCATTACGATAGTTTAGTTGTAATAGAATCTCTTTCGCTACAACATCTATAGTTTGCAGCCAAAATAATAGTGTTAGTATATTTTTCTGCTTACTTCTCCCCATAATGATATCTTGAGGCTCCTTACTATTTACCTTGCCTGCTTTAGCCTTCTCCATTGTATACGTGTAGGAGAATAATGTCGGCAAGGTCTCTATACCTGCAAAAATGACATATAATTGCAGTTCTATCCCTTGTAACTGTTCTTGTGTTATCTTTGTAGACTCTTTTGCATACTTTTCAATCGGGTCGATGAGGGGAGACACATAGTCATGCATCTTTGACACTACCTTAATGATATCTTCCCGTGTATCATCTTTCAACAAAAGAGCAGCAAGCTCATTTCTGCTTTGCTGCTCTTCACTTATATTATTCTTTTGTTTTACGAGTTGTATCTCCCATACGAGTTAATTTTACTTCTCCTAGTGCTACACCTCGGGTATGTTGTGTATGAGACCATACTTTATCATGTCGATTCAAATATCCTAAGAAGGTAACGGGTACCCAAGAATAGATGAATAATGGATATAGTAAATAATAGAACCATACTTTTGGAGGCACTTTAATTTGCGCCAACACGATAAGTGGGAATAAATACTGTCCCACCCCAATAATCTGCCACACTTGTACGGGCAAGATTTGGTAAATAATATTGGTATAAAATGGAACAATCCCATTAATATACGTCATGATAATATAGAATGCCGATAATAATAAGAAGTATGGCTGTGTAATCTGCACTATCCCATCGAGGATTGTCCATTTCCCCTTCTTAATCCCTTGTACAAAGAGTTTCGGTATATACCGTTCTCCCGTATCAAAGTGCCCTTGGGCCCATCGTTTTCGTTGGTTCCAAGATTGCATAAATGTCAATGGTTTCTCATCATATACAATCGCATTGTGTGCCCAGGTTGTTTTGATACCATGGATCAACAATTTTAGGGAAAACTCCATATCTTCTGTTAAGCTATTACAAGACCATCCGTAATCTCGAATAATATCGGTACGAATACACATACCTGTACCACCCAAAGCTGTGGATAGTCCCAAGTTATATTTTGCCAAATGCCACATATGGTTGACCATCCAAAAAGCAATGGCAAATGTTCCCGCCACCCATGTATCGGTTGGATTCTTAGCGTTCAAGTACCCTTGAATCACTGACTCTCCTTTTTCTAAATGGCGATTCATTTCATACAGAAAGTGCGGATGCACAAGATTATCTGCATCAAAGATGACAAACGCATCATAGTTACGTTCCATGGCGAATACGGTATCAAACATCCATCCCATGGCATAGCCTTTGCCCACTTCGTCCGTATTGAAACGTTCATACACTTCTGCTCCTGCTTCACGAGCAATCTGTGCCGTATTATCTTTACAGTTATCAGCCACAACAAAAATATCATATAAATGACGAGGATAGTCAAGAACTTGGAGATTGTTGACTAATTGACCAATAACAGCACTTTCATTATGAGCACATACAATAATGGCAAAGGAATGTTTTGGAGGGCACTCTGTTGTATCACTTTTATGCCACATACCACAAACCATTAACACAAAGTAATACAATGTATAGAATACAATGATTACCTGTATGGGAATCATAACTAGGTCAAACCAAAGGTAATTCATCCTAGCCCCTTCCTATTTACGAATATTGTTGATAATCGTATTGCTAATGCCATATACGGTATACAACACAAAAATAAGTACTGGCCATACGCGATAGTCCAATAATGCAAGGAATACACCACAAGCTACGGTAATTCCTACTGCTATAGGTTGTACTGGATCACTACCTTTACCTTTAAAGTCTGGATGATGCACGTTGCTGACCATCAAGTAGCCTACGAATATCATTGCAATCATCAATACTACATCTGGAACTCGAACACCACTCAATACATAGGTTGCTGCCATACATCCTGCTGCTGGAATAGGTAATCCTTGAAAGTAACCGTGTACTTCTTCTGTCATAATATTAAAACGAGCTAATCGGAAAGCCCCCAATACAGAAAATACCAATAAAGGGACATAGCCTAACCACCCATAGTGATCTAAGCTCATCATATATAGCATATACGCAGGAGATACACCAAACCCAACCACATCCGCTAAGGAATCAAGTTCACGACCAAAATCACCAGATACTCCCAATGCTCGTGCGATGCGACCATCTAGGCCATCTGCTAGTAATGATAATAGGACACATATAGCTGCCCCTGTAAAGTTTCCCGCTGCAGATAAACTAATACCAACGACACCAAAGGCTAGATTAGCTGCTGTACATAGATTGGGAAATATAGACTTATTCATCTTTCACCCTCCCAATAATCGTTTCTCCACCTTTTACATGTTGACCTTTTCTTACGCAAATATCTACATCTAAAGGTACAAACAATTCTGTGCAAGAACCGAACTTAATCATACCATACAAGGTACCTTGTTCTAAGGTATCTCCTAAATCTGTCCAAGACACAATCCGTCTAGCTAACAATCCCGCAATTTGTGTCACCACAATTTCCATGCGATCGTTTTTAATGCTAATTGTATGTCTTTCATTTTCATAGCCTACTGAATCCTTGTAAGCTGGTAAGAACTGACCTTCTGTATATTGACGGAAAGTAATTTCCCCCGCCATAGGTGCACGGTTCACATGCACATCGAATACAGATAGGAAAATAGTTACTTTTTTGCATTGTTGATGCAAATAGGTATCTTCAAATACTTCCGTCACTTCCATCACCTTGCCATCCGCTGGGGACACAAGTATAGTCGGATCGTGAGGAATACGGCGATTAGGATTCCGGAAAAAATATGTAAAGAATAATGCCAATATAAACGGTATAATTCCTAACCACCATGATACGAAGTATCCCACTAGGCCTGCTACCAACAAGCACACACCTATTAAGGGATATCCTTCTTTTACAATAAAACCCATACTAAAACCTCTCTGATGCTTTGCCTCTATCATACTATTGTATAATAAGGCATCTATTGTTTATGCCGCCAAACAGCCCACATAAACTTTGGTAATGCTAACATACGAATGATACGCTTTGGTTGTAATAGTAGGCGATATAACCACTCTAGCCGATTGCGTTGCATCCATAGAGGCGCACGTTTCAACATGCCCGCCATCACATCGAATGAACCACCCACACCCATGGCTACAACGCCATCTAGATGAGCGAGTCGATCTCGAATCCAGAATTCTTGCTTAGGTACCCCAAAGGCAACAAACACGAGTTGAGCTCCACTGCGTTCTATATCCTTAAGAATTTCTACTTCCTCTTCCTCAGTAAAATATCCAGAATGATATCCTACCACTGGCAAGTCGCCTAATTCTGCTGTAGCATTCTCCAATGCCTGTTTCACAACACCTTCTGCACCGCCTAAACAATATACCTTAATATGATTATCTTTAGCGGCTTGCAATAGATGGTGTAGTAAATCACATCCTGTCACTCGTTCAGGAAAGGATTTACCTTGTTGCTCTGCAGCCCATAGCACACCTGCTCCATCGGGAACTACGAGGTCAGCTTTTTGCAGAACCTCTAACAATTTTTTATTTTCTTGAGCCATCATGACCATCTCTGCATTTGCTGTAGCTACCATATGTAAGCCCGGTGTTCCCACTAATGTGACCACCTTTTGTACGGCTTCCGTCATTGTTACCACATCAATCGGCACGGACAGCACATGTATTTGATTCTGCACCATTCACCTCATCCACTCTAGTACGTAAACAAGAAGGACAGGACATACGAAAATAGTAAGACTATCTTCATAGACCTATCCTTCTGGTAGGTAATTTTCCTAATTATTTCTTTTCGCAGCGCATAACGCCAGCTTCCATATAGTTGTCAGCTTTCATATCTACAAAAATAACTTTTACCGCTTCAGCAGGTACTTTTACAGTTTCTACTGTTGCTTTAGTAATTGCTTCACCAAGAGCTTTCTTTTGTTCGAAAGTACGACCTTCAACTAATTCTACATGAATAATAGGCATGAGTTATTCCTCCCTTACCACTACGAATCTCTAGCACTGTGCTAAAGATAGAATCTTACCTTATTGTATCATAATTTGGCCTGGATAAACAACTTTAGCTATACAAAATACGCATATATTGAGAACCAAATCTTGCTTCCATTTGATGTCGAAGGGTAGCCTGGACCTCTACAAATCCCTTCTCACGCAAATAGGTATTCGCATCTTCTCTAGCTTCTACGAGAATAGGTATATCCTTAATGATATTAGCCACCTTTAAATCAGGTAATCCCGACTGCGATAATCCGAATAACTCTCCAGTGCCTCGTAACAACAAATCTTGTTCCGCCAATTCAAATCCATCTTGTGTTTGTTCCATCAGTGATAGCCTCGTTTTGCTATCTGGATTTTTACTATCGCTGATCAATATGCAATAGGCTTGTGCGGACCCACGTCCTACACGCCCCCGCAGTTGGTGCAACTGTGAAAGTCCAAATCGCTCCGCATCATGAATGCACATAATCGTTGCATTGGGTACGTTCACGCCCACTTCAATGACTGTGGTAGATACCAATAAATGAATCTCTCGGCGATTAAACGCATCCATTACTTCTTCTTTTTCTTTCGGTCGCATTCGACCATGTACCATACCTACACGATAGTGCGGTTCAAAGTATTCCTTATACTCATAGGCAATCTGCTCTGCTGCATGAAGATCCATCTTTTCTGATTCTTCTACTAACGGACAGACAGCATACACTTGCCGCCCCTCTTTCATTTCTTTTTCAAAAAAATGTAATAAGCGTTCCTTATACGATGTATCCACTGCATAGGTTTTTACCGGTTTACGACCTGGTGGCATCTCTTTAATCAAAGATACCTCTAAATCTCCATAGATAGATAAAGTCATCGTTCTTGGTATAGGCGTAGCTGTCATAATGAGTACATGAGGATGATCTCCTTTTCGTTGTAACTTCGCCCGTTGCTCTACTCCAAATCGGTGTTGTTCATCCACCACGATGAGTCCTAATCTATGAAACTCTACTCCTTCTTGGATTAAGGCATGTGTTCCTACTACGATATCTATATCACCCTTTTGCAGTGCCTCATATACATCTTGCTTCGCTTTGGTAGAGCCTGTTAACAGGGCCATTCGTATCGGTGCATCACCAAACAATTCTTGAAAGCTTTCAAAATGTTGGGAGGCTAAAATTTCTGTAGGTGCCATAATAGCCCCTTGAAATCCATTTTCTACAGCCTTTGCTAGGGCTAATGCAGCCACTACGGTTTTTCCTGACCCCACATCGCCCTGTACCAGACGTTGCATGGCCTTTGGCTCTTCCATATCGCTAGCAATGTCTGCAAAGGCTTTCTTTTGATCTTCCGTTAATTCAAATGGTAGACTCGAACGAATGCGTTCCACTAACGAGCCATTCCCATCCATTGCATGTCCACCTTGTACCTGTTCATGAGCCCGTAATAGGAGTAATCCCATTTGCATTATCCACAACTCTTCATAGGCCAATTGTTTTCGTGCCTCTTGATGGCGTTCCCAAGAGGTAGGAAAATGCATTTCCTTAAATGCATCGTATCGGCTCATAGTGCATCGATGTCTCTGCACCTCTATAGGCAAAACATCCTCTAACTCTTGATGATGGTCAAACCAATTCTTAATGGCCATACGAATGCTCCATTGCTTCATTCCCTCTGTCAATCCATACACAGGAACAATCCCTCTATCTATAGTTTGTCCTTCTTCCAGTATCTCTATTTGGGGGGAGTTCATTTGCAAATTACCATAGGCATGCTCTAACTTTCCATACGCATAGATCTGTTGTCCAGACTTGTAAAAATTCTTTTTATAGGCTTGATTGAAAAATACTAAATTTATTTGCCGAATACCATCCCCTACAGTAACCGTTAAAATATGCATTCTAGGGCGAGGGCGCTTTTCGCTGACCCGTACCACACGCCCTGTAGTTCCTGCAGTTTCACCTACTGGCACTTCATGAACAGAATACACTTGCCTTCTATCCTCAAAGGTGCGCGGAAAATAGTGTAACAATCCTGTTACACTGGTGATGCCTAGTTTATGTAATTGTTTCACCCGTTGTGGCCCTACTCCTTTGATGGATTGCAATTGTTCGTTCATGTTCTATCTATACTCTTTCTAGTTACACCACTTTTGTGAAAGTGTAGCGTACTATATTCTCTATCAATGATTACTACAGTTTCAAACATGGCAAAATTACCACGGTCTAGTAGCTCTGCTATATAACTACTAGAGAATACGTATACCGTAGCTAACAGATCGTATTATGCATTATATTATACCATAGTGCCTGTCATGAAAGTGAACTAAAATCGGGTTATAGGACAAAATGAGTTGGTAGACTAATCCCAATCTTTTGTCAAAGATATATCATAATTATGTAAATCACTCCATACAATTGCATCTCCCCAGATAGGGATTTCTTCCTCTAGAGTTTATCTTTCTGACATCTCTTTATATATCTTAGCTATACTTTTATCGGTTGGCATCACCTTAAGAATCTCATCATATGGAAGTGGGTGTGGAGAATGCATATAACACCACCAAAAAACAGCTTTTATCCTACGCTCAATAGATAATCCTCTATGGTCTCGTAACATAGCCCTTAATTGCGCATTAATGCCCCCTTCTATCCTGTTATTCGTAGCCGGTAACGCTCTTTCATTAGCTAATGTATCTTTAAGGTAGGTAAACAATATATCCTTCTTCACTAACTGCCAAAGAGATCGTTCTGCTTTTACCAACCTCTCATGTTTAGGGCGTAATGTGCCATATTCGTCTCGCGTCATTTCACTTAAAAATGTCTTATGCTTGTTAGACCAGAGCTGCAATCGTTCTTCCCATGCTTTAATTTCTTCATCTGTATGTATAGCCAATAGATCTTTTGCTAGTACATATAACTCTATTCCAGCCAATGTTTTTTGGCCTAGATGTCGTATATCTCTTGACTTGGCAATACACATGGTATAAGCACCTTTGGATTTTAGTTGTTTTCCAGATTTCCTTACAAGCCTTTTTGAAGCCAGTACCACCATCAGTAACGACTATATTGGGCGAAGCAATCCGTTGCAATAAAGCCTCCCATGCTGCTGTATGCTCGTATCTACATACATACCAACCCAATACATGTGTCTCATCACAACATATTAATACACATGCTTTCCTCCCTAAATAAATGCCATCAACAAATACTATATCCTTATGCTCCTCTATCTTAGGCGGCATAGGCCATATCTCCCAAAATTGAGCTGTATTTCGTCTAAATGTACGACTACTTACAGACATTTCATCTTGGGTTTTACCACTTAACAACCATTGAATAAATTGATGAAAATACTTTGTGGTACGATTAATTGCATTTGTAAAAACCGTCTTACATTCGGGGCACTGCCATCTTTGAGTTCCTTTTCTTGTTTTTCCGTATTTATGGCAAGGAAATCCACAATTTATGCATTTTATTTGATTCATTATTCAATTCTCCTAACTATCTACTATTGTAAGAAAATTAAATATCATCCAGTACAGTAATTGCAAGGGGTATCAGACGTTTTACCAACTCATTTTGTCCTACCTCAAAGTTTTTTTAAACAACTTTAAAATTCAATGAGCCTAGTATTTAACTAGGCTCATCACTATTATAACCAACTCATTTTGTCCTATAACCCCCAAAATCCATAAAATGGCGCAAAAAAGAAGGACACTTTTTTGAAGAGTCACGTGTGTTAGGCGTTGTATCAAAGTGTCCTTCTTATATTTAATTATATTTAAATTATACATCTTGTGTAAAATAAACGCAAGTTGTTTTTCAATAAAATTTGACAGATTTTACAATTTTAGTATATAGTTAATAGGCTAGTATAATATTGCCTGAAAAGGGAGAAATGCACTTGCATTGCCTAGCCTTTTTATGATAAAATACATATGTTATATTAGTAGTAAACACTTTGGAGGTGGAAACAAATGGCAAACCTTTGCGAAGTATGTGGTAAATCCACTACTACGGGTATGAATGTTTCTCATTCCCATATCCGTTCCAAACGAACTTGGAAACCAAACATCCAAAGAGTACGAGCAATTGTAGACGGCGAAACTAAACGAGTTAACGTTTGCACACGCTGCCTTCGTTCTGATAAAATTACACGCGCGTAAGATTTTGAAGGTACATGTACTCAAAAAAGAGGCTATCAGTCAGGAAGAATATTCTTCAGTACTGATAGCCTCTTTTGCTATGTCTAGTTTCCTAATGCATGTAAGAAACTTTCCCCTACAAATGGTTCTGTTACACCAAAGTTGTCCAATATAGTTTGTCCAATATCGGCAAAGCTACGTCTATCCCCTAGCTCAATGGGCCCTGTGAAAGATGGTGAGTATGCTAAGATTGGCACTAGCTCTCGTGTATGGTCCGTACCTTTCCAAGTCGGATCATTACCATGGTCTGCCGTAATGAGTAGTAAATCATCTTTGGTCAATAGTTCCAGTAATCCTCCTAGTTGATAGTCAAACATTTCTAACTCACGACCATAGCCTTGTACATCTCGACGATGTCCATACAAACTATCGAACTCTACTAAGTTCACCATTAGATAGCCATGGATAAAAGTACCTTCTGACATAGCATCAGATGCACTATCCATACGATGTGTACCATTCGTACTGTGCCCCAACAAGGCAGCCACTAGGTTCATGCCATGGGAATTGGACTTCGTCGGATAGGATTGATTTAATCCAATATGAGCGTAAATATCACCTATCTTCCCTACTCCAATGGTCGGTACCTTCGCATCTTGTAAGGCTTGCAATACAAATCGCCCTTCTGGTAATCGACTATAGTCATGACGGTTTGAGGTGCGCACAAAATGACCTGGCTCTCCCACAAATGGACGAGCAATGATACGGCCTACATAATAATCTCCTACACATACACGGTCTCGCGTGATTTGGCACATCTTATATAAGTCATCTAAGGGAATGATTCTTTCATGGGCAGCAATTTGGAACACCGAATCGGCAGAGGTATACACAATAGGTTTCCCTGTTCTCATATGCTCTTCCCCAAGACGTTCAATAATCTCGGTCCCTGAGGCTGCTTCATTGCCTAGAAATTCATAACCAGTTTCTTTCGTGAAAGTATCCATCAAATCCTTTGGAAATCCGTCATAAAACGTTGGAAAAGGAACTTTCACAGGATGCCCCATCATCTCCCAATGACCACTGGTGGTATCTTTTCCTGTACTTTGTTCATGCATACGACCAAAGGCGCCCACCACTGTATCTTGTTGAGGTGTGATATCTGCAATCTTACCGATGCCTAATTTTCGTAAATTGGGAATTTGTAAAGGACCTACTTCCTCTTCAATATGCCCCAATGTATTAGCACCCATATCTCCAAAACGTTCTGCATCTGGACTGTGACCAATCCCTACACTATCTGTGACAATCGTAATAATTCGTTTAAACATAGAGACCTCCTCTCTATTACTCTATCGTAAAAAGCCTATGCCTAGGAATACTGTTCCTAGGCATTCTTTAACTATTTTATATATGGCATTGCTAATAACAAAGCAGATAAGGTTTTACTATCTTTGATTGTTTCTTCCTTAATGCATTGTAACAATTCATCGAAAGCATATCGCTCTACTTCCACATATTCATCTTCATCCCAATGGATTTCTCCTTTTGAAAGTCCTTTTGCCACATATAAATGGATGACTTCATTGCAAAATCCAGGAGACGTAGCAATAGTGCCAAGACTAATCCATTCTGAAGCAATAATACCGGTTTCTTCCTCTAGCTCACGTTTTGCGCATACTAAAGGATCTTCACCAACATCTAGTTTGCCCGCTGGGATTTCTAATAAATAATCATTCAAAGCATAGCGGAACTGTTTTTCCATAATGATGCGATTGTCCTCATCAATGGCTACCACAGCACTCGCACCTGGATGATGAACCACCTCACGCCAGGCTTCCTTGCCATTCACATCGGCAATGTCGTATGTTACTTTTATTAATTTACCATCGAATTTCATTTCTGATGAAAGTTTACGTTCTTGCATGCTTCCTCCTTAATTTATAATAATAGGTTCTGTATCACTAGTAAAAGAAATAGTCCCTCGTCTCGCCCATCTTACACTCATATGCCATAAGACATCCTTATCTATCGCTGCTACATATGTATTTACATAATATTGCTTGGTAAAATGTGTCTTAAGCTCTTTAACCAGTTCCTGTAATTCTAACAATAATGCAAATTCATGTTTGCAATGTCCATCACAATAACAGCCACATGAAATATCTTCTATCATTTCATTTTGATATATAAATTCTATTTCATAACATTCTGATCCTTGAACAATCGCATATCCATATATATCATCTAAACATATATATACTACACGTTGATCTTTATAGTATTGAATTCCTCGTTCCAATCGTTCTCTTTGAATAGGAAATTGAGATAGATCATCTAAAGGAAATGGAGATGGAGTATATGTAGAAATAAAAGGTTCTTCCCCTTGAGGCGCAAAAAACCATTTACTGATTTTTTCCTTTCCTATACAATTGCGACTAAAAGAGAGTAAAAACCGATTAGAAATACTAAGATCACCATGCAATTGAGTATCTACTTTAGTAATCACACGTTCATATTTAGATGGACGAACCTTAAATTCATGTCTCACATCTACCACAATCCCCAATGTATCTTTCATCTTTCCAGATACATATACATGATCACCTTCATGTAAAACAATATTTTCACATAAGTATAGGTAAGCATCTTTTTTATGAGTAAAATACACTTGAACTAAAGTAAGATTTTTATGATTTACTAAAGATTTAGATTGTTGCAGTTCATTTGTGTCGTTTGTAACAATGTCATTAATTTCTATATCCTTTGAGTCCATAGCGTATCCTTTCTTAAGAATTTACTTATCACATTCATTAAGTACAAGATAGTAATAATTTAAATTCACCTTTACAGAAAATAAGTCAATACAAAAAGTATCAAAATTATACCTCTTTATATGAAATTAAAGAAGCACTTATTTTCTAATTTACTATATTATATCATATTACCTTAGTTTTAAATTAATATAATAAAACATTTGTTAGATAAAAAGCTATACTCGAAATAATACTTTAAGTATAGCTTATGATTAGTTTTATATATTAAGTTTATCTCGATACCATACTATTTACTAAAGAACTCATTCAATAAGGTTACATCATCTCTATCCATATATCTATGATATAGAGTTTCTAATACTTCTTTATTAGTTTCTCCTGTTTCGATACTAACAAAAGCTTCCACAAATGAAGGATAGTCTGTATTCATCATTTCTTGTATTTGTTGTTTAAAAATATCGATATTAGTCATAACAACTTCTCCTATAATATAATAAATCTACTCATTGTTTTACATTTACAGCTAATTCGATCAGATTATATCATAATAGACTAAGTAGAAACTAGATAGTTAAAACAAAATAGCTATAAAAGATTAGATTACGTCATCATTATAATTGCTTTTCTGATGTAGCTTTATCATTTGCAACTTCCTGTTCTGCCCTGTGGATTTTCTATCTCCCTTCGGTCGTAGAAAATCTTACGGGCCGAACTCCCCGATTCACACATCTTTGTTCGTCACTTCGTTCCTTCAAAGATGGTTCACTGGGGATCCCAGGCCTATTGCATTCTTTCATTGTTCTTAATTGAGACATGTTGGCTGGAAACGGCTCTCTTAGTACCTTGTCATTTGCAACTTCCTGTTCCTGGCTGTGGATTTTGTGCGCCTCTTTGAGGCTCCAAAATCTTACGCCAGGAACTAAGCGATGCTATATGATTTATGCGTCGCTTCGCTCCTTTAAATCATGAGCCCTGCTTATCCCAGGCCTTATCAGGTATACCATAGTTACTACTTGATCAATCTGGCTGGAAACGGCTAGGCCAAAATGGTATATTACATTAGGAAATAAAAAAGACGCCTTTCGGCGTCTTCTTTATTTTCTTAATCAGCAACTTCCTATTTGTTCCTAGCTGTGGATTTTGAGCGCCCCTTTGGGGCTCCAAAATCTTACGCCAGGAACTCCCCGATTCACACACTTTTATGCGTCGCTACGCTCCTATGAAAGTGGTTCTCTGGGGATCCCAGGTCGACCTGCTCGTATGTAAACTCACTAAGTAATAAAAGAAGAGCACCCTGTTGGGTGCTCTTCTTTTATTAATCAGCAACTTCCTATCCTCCCAGGCCGTTTCCAGCCAAGTACTTTCGGCGTTTACGAGCTTAACTACTGTGTTCGGGATGGGAACAGGTGGTTCCTCGTAGCCATCGTCACTGAATTTGTCAGGGTGTTCCCTGAAAACTACATAGAAAGATAATTTTTCAACTTATAAGTTTTAGTATTTACATACCAGTCATATCGTAAATCAGTTTAAGTTCGTCGGTTTTGTGGAATTTCTTCACTCCCTTCGGTCGTGGAAATTCTTACAACCGACATACTGATTCACACAACTTTGTGCGTCGCTTTCGCTCCTACAAAGTTGGTTCTCTAGTAAAGCCCTCGATCTATTAGTACCAGTCAGCTCCATGCCTTACAGCACTTCCACACCTGGCCTATCAACCATGTC